>JBEIQK010000523.1:0-4717 GCA_040376505.1 Alphaproteobacteria bacterium
CCAGGGCCCGGCGCACCCAGGCCAGGGTGTCGCCGTTGTAGTCGCCCGGCGTCCACTGTTCACGCAGCACGGCGGCCTGTCGCCCGGTGGGCTGGGAGGTGGCCTCAAAGCCGGGATCGGGCAGGAAGGGCAAGGGCTGCCGCATGCCGATGGCGTAGAGGTCTACCAGGTCGGTGAGCAGGGCCTCGGGCTGGTCGACGGGGCCCAGGGTCCAGGCGCCGGCCTCGGTGGCGGCGCGGTAGACGCCGAGGGTGCGGTGCGGGCCCGGCCGCTGCCGCTCGCAGCACAAGGCGAGGTGGCGGATCCAGGCCCGCAGCAGGTCGCGGCCCTTGCCCTGGCTGAAGGTGACCTCCACCCGGCCGGCGGGCCAGCGCTCGCCCAGTCGACCGACGAGGCGGCGGCCGCCGATGAACAGATCCACCGGCAGGGGTGGCAGCGGCTCGCCTTGGCGCAGGGGGCGGGCCCGCTCGGCGATGGCGCAGGCGATGGGCCACAGCTCATGGAGATCGGCCTCGCCGCGCAGGCCGGGCACGAGCAGGCCCATCGCCCGCAGGCTGTGACAGACCTGCTCCCGGTCGAGCCCGGCGGCGGCGGCGGCGATGAGCTGGCTGCCGATCGACCAGCGATCGAGCCCATCCCAGGCGCTGGGCTCGCGATCGGAGAGGAGGCTGGCCCGCTCTTCGAGGGCCACGCCCAGTCGCTCGCTCAGCAGGGCCTTGATCGGGTGGTCAAAGAAGCGGATCAGCGACTCGATCGGCAGCAGCTCGCCCTCGGCGGGGGGCAGGGGGGCCGCGACAAAGGCCCGCTCGCGCGCGCGTTGGGCCTGGGCGGCCTGGGCGGCCTGGTGCCAGCCCGGATGGCCGCTGGCGAGGCGGGGCTCGGCGCCGTCGAAGTGCCGGGGGCTCCAGGGCTGCAGGGGGTGCTGTACGGTCAGATGCGCGGCGACATCAGCCTCATCGGGCAGGCAGGCGGCCTCGCCCAGGGCGCGCTGCAGCTCGCTCACCACCGGGCTCGGCGGGCGGCGGGCGCCGTCGGCGATGTCCTGGCCGGTGTAGGTGACGATCAGGGCCTCGCGGGCGGCGAGGAGGCTCTCCAAGAAGAGCTGGCGGTCTTCTTCGCGGCTGTTGCGGTCGCCGCGCAGGGGGTGGGCGGCGATCAGGTCAAAGCCCGCCGGGCTGTCGCGCCGGGGGTAGACCCCGTCGGAGAGGCCGACCAGGGCGATCACGCGGAAGGGGATGCTGCGAAAGGGCCGCATGGCCGAAAAGGTGATGCCCCGCGACAGGAAGCCGCTGGCGCTCTTGTCGAGCTCGAGCACGGCGTCGATGAGCTGGGTCATCACGCGGATGTCGACCGGCTCTGTAAACTGAACGGCGGCGGCGGCGTCTTCGGCGGCGAGGAGCTGCTCCCAGAGGGTCTGGTAGGGGGCGTCGACGGCGTCGGTGCGCTGAACAAAGGTGCCGAGCACCGACTGAAGCAGGGCGACCTGGGCGGCCGGGGGCCGGGGCTGGCGGAGCTGGCCGCGGAGCTCTTCGATCGCCGACAGGAAGGCGCTGAGCCGCCCGACCCGCAGAGCCGCCTCGCCCTCGACGTCATCATAGGGCAGGGCGCCGCCGAAGGTGGGGGTGGACAGATCGGCGGCGCCCGGCATCGCGTAGCCCAGCAGCAGGCGATCGAGGCCAAAGCGCCAGGCGTTCTCGGCGAAGGCGACGCCGGTGGTCTGTTCACGGTGCGCCGCGTCCTGGCCCCAGCGGATCGCCACGGCCTCGACCTGGGCGCGCAGGCCGGCCAGATCGGCCTCATCGAGGCCAAAGCGCGACGAGACCAGCTCGAGGGCCAGGGTGTCCATCACCTCGGGGGCGCCCAGGCGGCCCTGGGCGAGGGCGACGACGCGCTGCAGGGCCTCGGCGGGGAGGTTGGTGTGGCGCGGGTTGCGGTCGGCGATGCGGTAGGGGATGTCGCCCTCGGTGCCAAAGACCGCTTCAACGCAGGGGGCCAGGGCCTCGACGTCGGGGGTCATCACGCAGATGTCGCGCGGGCGCAGGGTTTCATCGGCCTCCAGGCGAGCCAGCAGGCGCTCGCGCAGCACCTCCACCTCGCGCAGCAGGCTGAAGCTGGCGTGCAGCTCGATCGAGCGGTCGGCTGGGTCGAGGGGCTCGGGCGGGTGGGCGCCGGGCCCGCGGCGGACCAGCTCCAGGATGTCGGACTGGGTGCGGTGGAGGAGGGAGTCGGCGCCGGGCTCCTCGTAGAGCTCGTGGTCGGAGGCCTCGTCAAAGCGCTCGTGCAGGATGCGCACGAAGTCGCGCCCGCAGCGCCCCAGGCTGGCGAGCAGGGGGTGGCCCTCCTCGAAGGGGTCGACCACGCCTTCCTCAGCGCGGAGCTGCTCCTTTTGGGAGCGGATCAGATCCCAGTGCTCGCGGGTGGGGCTCAGCAAAAAGAGCACCACCGGCACCCGCCGCGAGAGGGCGCCGAGGACGTCGAGCACCACGGGCGAGAGCGCCGAGATGCCGAAGAGCAGCAGGCGCTCGGGCAGGCTTTGCAGGGGCTGCTGGTGGATGGAGAGGGCCAGGGCCTTGGCCCGGGCGGCGAAGTGAGCGGCGGGGTTGAGTTGGGCGCTGAGCGCCCGCCAGAGCACGGGCTGCCAGGCGTCGCTCTCGCGCTGCACACCGTCGTTGGCGCCGGTCTCCCAACTCATCACCATGCGGGGGCGCAGCTCAACGTAGCGGTCGAAGGTGGCGGCGATCTGGCGGGAGAGCTCGATGCGGCGCAGGTTCCCGGCGTCGTCGGCGAGGTAGCTGCGCAGGGCGGCGAAGCGGGGATCGGGCAGCAGCTTGGGGAGGAGGGCCGCGATGCGCCAGGTCAGGCGGGGGGCGCTCCAGGCGTCGATGTCGTGGGCGTCGAGGCTTTGGCGGCGGGTGAGGCGATCGACATAGGGCCGTGGCAGCGGAAAGTGAGGGTGGGCCCACACGCCGAGGCGCTCGGCGAGGCCGAGCGAGACGTAGCGCTCCATGCCCTCGGACTGCACCACGATGGTCTCGGCGGCGGTGACGGCCTTGGGCAGGCCGCTGCCGGGGGGCCGCTTGACCACGATCGAGAGCGCGTCGAGCAGGCGCTCGGTGCGGTTGCTGCGGATGATGTGGAGGCCGGGTTCGTTCATGGCTGCCTGCGCTGCGGGCCGCTCCTATCCAGGGCCGACGGTCGGGGCCGGCCTGGGGGGTGGGCCTGAAAACGGTGCGGTCCCCCACCGAGGAGCTGTGCCTCGGCCTCGTGGGCGTGCGGGTCGATCCGGCGCGGGTCAGCCTGATCTTCTGATCAGGCCGCCTCGGGCCCGGTCCACCCCACCTGCTGCAGCCGCTCGGCCAGCAGGGCGGGAAAGCGGGGGTACCAGGTGGCGTTGAGGGGCGAGGGGTGCGGCAGGGGGTGCAGCACCAGGGCCTTGCCCCGCAGGGTGATCGGCAGCGACTGGTGGTAGCGGTCGGGGGCGGCCATCAGGCTGGCGATCGGCCCCTTCAAGGTGGGCTCGGCGAGGGCGAACCAGGTGAGGGCCTCGTTTCCGAGCACCAGGAGATGGTCGCCCTGCCAGAGCTCGGCGAGCAGGGTGGCGATCTGCGGCACAAAGCGCCGCTTGATGGGCACCGACCAGGCCTTGTTGCCCAGGGGCTTGTAGGGGACGGTGTTGGCCCAAAAGGCGCCGGCGCCGATGGCGATGCGGTCGGCCTCGCTGGGGGCCCCGACCCCGCCGGCCGCGGCGAAGAGCCCGTCGCGGACGAGCCGCCCGCCGGCGCCGATGAAGGGCTCGCCCTGGATGACCTCGTTGCGACCGGGGTCGCGGCCGAAGATGCCGAGGCGCGCCGACAGGCTGCCGCTGCCGAGCAGCACGGGCTCGGTGGGGTCGCGCCCGGCCTCGGCGTAGACGGGCAGGTCGATGGGCATGGCGCCCTTGGCCGCCTCGGCGGCGAGGGCGGCGAGCAGGGCGGCGTAGCGGGGGTCGGCGGACATGGGCGGGGCTTAGTCGGTTGCCTGGCCGCTCGCATGGCGCCGACGGCGGAGGGCCACCAGGGCGGCGAGGGCGGCGAGGGCGAGGCGGCGGGGGGTGCTCGGGATGGTGGTGCAGCCCAAGCCCGCGGCGGCGACCTCGGCGTGGTCTGCGCGCTCGGGCGTGTCGACGGCGAGGCGGGCGACGAAGGGGGTGGTGGCGCCGGTGCGGCCGACCGAGACGTTGCCGACCTGATCGACGGCGCAGAGGCGGAAGGCGTAGGGGGCGCCGCCGGCGAGGCCGCTGATCGTGGCGGCGGTGCCGGTGATGCCGGTCTGGCGGGTGACGCCGGTGGCGGGGCTGCAGGAGCGCGGTGCCGTGGCGCCCGCCTGGTAGACGAGCACATAGCTGGCGAGGCCAGCGTGGGCGTCGCTGGCGGGCAGCCAGGTGAGGTCGATGGCGCCGGCGCCAGGGCTGGCGAAGAGGATGCCATCCACCGGGCGGGTGATGTCGAGCACGATGGTGTCGGTCACCGGGGCGGAGACGTTTCCAGCGCTGTCCTTGAACCAGGCGCGGATCGTTTTGGTGCCGCTGATCAGGCTCAGCAGGGTGGTGGAGGTGGGGGAGAAGGGGACAAAGGTGCTGCAGGTGGTGCGGGTGCTGATGCACATCTCCGACACGGTGGAAGCGTCGTCGGTGGCCTGGAGATCGAGGGTGGCGAAGACAGAGGCGGTGTAGGCGGCG
>JBEIQK010000673.1:0-3702 GCA_040376505.1 Alphaproteobacteria bacterium
GATTGAGGGCGGCGAGCCAGCCGGCCAGGGTCGTCTCGCGGGAAGTCCCCGGCACAACGCCGAGGTTCTCGGGGCTGGGCCCGCCGTGCAGCACCAGCACATCGCGCCAGCGAAAGCCCAGCCGCGCCTGTCGCAGGTAGCGGAAGAGCGGCCCCGTCGGCGGCTGAACCTCTTCCAAGAAGCTCTCCACCACCGCTTCATCGCTGGCGCCGCCCAACTCGGCCACCCGGTGATCAAAGGCGTCGGGGGCCCCCATCGTGCGGCGGAGGATCTCGCGCAGGCGTTCGGGGCCGGCCTCGGGGAAGCCGGGCAGCGCTGTGGCCCCGAGCTCCCGCGGCAGGCGGAGCTTGTTGATGTCGCGATTTCCGGCGAGGAGCACCACCCGATCGGGCATCGCCGCCTGCGCCCGCACCAGGGTCGAGACGAGGCGCAGGCTGGCCGGCCCGCGATCGACCGTGTCGCCGCCGAAGAGGAAGACCGCGCCGGGCTCCACGCGCAATTCATCGCCGTCGAGGCGGGCCCAGGGGCAGCCAGCGAGGGCCTGTTCGAGCTTGTCCCACCGACCCTCAAGGTCGGAGGTGTAGAGGAGGGGGCCAGGGGCGTCGGTCATGGGGCCCTCCTATCGAAGCGGGGCGTCGGCGCGAGCCTCGCCAGCCGCGCCGGCGCGCGCTATCCGAGGGCGGGCCACCCTTGGAAGATCCGATGAGCACGCTGCACGTTCATGTCCGGTACCCCCTTGGCGCAGGCCGCCTCGTGCTGCGCACCGAGGCCGACTGGGCCCGCGACATCGACCCCATCGAGGAGGGCCCCGAGGGCGCGCGCTTCCGCCTGCGCCTGGAGCGGCCGACCCTGGCCCTCAAGCCCTGTTGGATCGGCCCCGAGGGCCTCTTCTGGTCGGTGGGCGACAACTATGTGCTCACCGCCAACGACCCCGATCCCGAGATCTGGCCGTACTTTCACGCCGACCCCCGCGGCGATGTGAGCCCCTTGCTCTTCGTGGAGGGCCTCGGCCGCGCGCATGCCGTGCGGGTCTATGTACCGCCCGGCTATGGCGAGAACACCCTGCGCCGCTACCCAGTTCTGTACATGCAGGACGGACGAAACCTCTTCTTTCCCGAGGAGGCCTTTGGCGGCCAGGAGTGGCGGGTGGACGAGACGATGGACCGCCTTGATCAGATGAACGTCGCCCGCAAGGTGATCGTGGTGGGTGTGGCCCCCGCCGATCGAATGCGCGACTACACCGCAACAGGCTTCGTGGACTATGGCCGGTACCTGAGCGGCGTGCTCAAGCCCTGGATCGATTCGCATTTCCGCACCCGCGCGGGCGCCGAAGACACGGTGGTCTGCGGATCGTCGCTGGGCGGTGTCGTCTCGCTGCACCTCGCCTGGTCGCACCCTGAGGCGTTCGGCGGGGCCGCCTGTCTGTCCAGCACCTTTGGCTACCGCGACGATCTCTTTGAGCGCATCGCCCGGGAGCCGCGGCCGCCGGTGCGGCTCTACCTCGACAGCGGCTGGCCCCGCGACAATTACGACGCGACCAACGCCATGCGCGATCTCCTCATGTCGCGCGGCTTCCGCCTCGGCGACGATCTGCTCGCCTTCAGCTTCCCCGAGGGCACGCACCGCGAGGGCTCCTGGGCCGACCGCCTGCACGTGCCCTTCCAGTTCTTCTTCGGCCGGGCCTGGGCGGCGGCCCGTCGCCAGGGCCACCCCCCCGCCTAGAAGCTGGCGGTGACGCCGTCGGCGGCCATCCAGCCGCGCAGGGTGGTCAGCACCGCGTCGGTGATGCGGGTGCCACGGTTTGCAGTGGCGGTGGACAGGGGCCCATAGCGCCCCGTGTGGACCGCCACGAGGTTGCGGTATTGCTGCCAACGAAGCCAGATTGGGCTGCCGCTGTGTCCCTCGAAGGAGTCCAGATTGTGGGTCAACAGTCGGGGCTGCGCCGCTGGAGCGGGATCCACCACGCTGCCGTAGGCCCGCCAGTTGGTCGAGCCGATGTCGACCAGCCGGGAATTGCCCGGGACGGCGCCGGTGCAGGCCGCCGCCTGGGTCGGCGTGAGGGAGCCGCTGGCGGGCTGGTTCAGGCACTTGTCGATCGGGTAGCCCGACAGGTTCACAGCGGACCCCCGCAGGCGATCCAACTCCAGCGCGCGCAGGTGGGTCCCACCGCCGAGGCTGGGGTGACCCCAGAACCCCAAGGCCGCGCCCCGCAGCACGCCGAAGGTCTGACTGCCGATCGGATTGCTGAGGGTGATCAGTCCAAAGTCGGTTTCGGAATCCGGGCTCGCCAACCACTGTGGCGAGACACGCAGCTGGTTGGAGGGGGCCTCTCCGAAGGGCAGGGTTCGCCCGTCGCGGCCGGGTGCGGCGAACACCTGGCTCGCCCAGCGCCGCGCTCCGCCGGCCGCGTCGTGAAACAGGTTGTGGCCGGCGGTCAGGATGTGACGGTCGCTGATCAGCGTGCCCGAGCCTCGACCGCGCACGAAGGCCCCTGTGACGTTGGGGTGCGGAAAGGCCAGATCGAGGCAGCAGATGAAGCGGTAGGGAGACGCGGTCGTGTCGACCACCCGCACCCGGTCATCCGTGCCGAGGATGATCTCCGCCGCATCTTCACGATCGGTCGGCGGGGCCGCCGGCCGCGGGGCCAGCGGGGTCGGCGCTGCAGTCGGGGTCATCACCGCCGAGGCGGAGACGGTGAACAGGGGCCCGAGCAGGGGGTCGACGATCGGGGCGCCGACGGCCTCGGTGTCTTCCCCCTCGTAGAAGGTTCGCCGCCTGCGTGGACGGCTTCGATGGCCCATCAGCTCTGCATAGAACAGATCGGCCTCGCGGCGTTCACGGTCGGTGTAGAAGACAGGGGCGCGGGAGGGACGCATTCGGGCTCCGGGTTGAACAGAATCCTGCAGGCCAACTCTTCGCTTGTACCCGGTTCTTTCGGGTTGAACCACGTGTTTGTTAGGGGTGCGGACCCGAACCGTCCGCGCGCAGGGCCTCGGTGTAGGGGATGGCGCGGCGCTCGGCGAAGCCGTCGATGAGCAGGCCCACGCCGGCGAAGAAGACCAGCGAGACGCCCACCCCCTGGGCGGTCTCGTTGCGGCTGGCGAAGCGCAGCAGCAGTCCGACCACGCCGAAGCTGGCCCAGGCGCCCAGGTAGATCGGCCAGGCCTTGTTGACCCCCGCCATGCGCACGATCTCGGCCTGTCGGGCGGCCTCGGCGTCGGCTTGGGCGGCGCGTTGCAGCGCGCTCACCTGGGCGGGGGTGCGAAAGCCCACCGTGGCGCCGGTCACCAGCAGGGCGAGGCCGAGGATCAGGCAGGGCACCGCCACGCCGCGGGCGAAGGCCTCTTTCACATCGGTGAGGAGCCAGGCGCCAAAGACGAGGCTCACGAGGCCCATCGGCAGGATGAAGATCAGCGCCTCCAGCTTCTCTCCGCGCAGGTAGACCTCGGCCAGCTCCAGCCACCGCATGGGCACCTCCAGAAGGGTCGCCGTAGCCGATGGCGCTGCCCAGCGACAAGCAATTACCCAGGCGGAATGTCCACCAGCCCCCTCGCCACGCCCCTGCCCTGGAACCTCGTCGCCGAGGCCTACGCCACCGACATCACGCCGTTGGGTAGACCCAAGTGGACAGGGCGACAAAGTCGGCCCGGTCGTACTTCCGGGCGTGGGCCTCGTCGTGGAGCAGCCCCAGCTCGAGGAGGC
>JBEIQK010000802.1:0-2935 GCA_040376505.1 Alphaproteobacteria bacterium
CGGGGTCGGCCGGCGCAGCGGGGTCGGCCTGCGCAGCGGGTTCGGCCGGAGAACCTACGGCGGGCGCCGGCGGCGGCGGAGGCAGCTCGCTGATCCAGCCCGGCGGCGGCTCAGGCGGCGCGGCTGGCTGCTCCAACGGCTGCGAGGAGCCGCAGGCGGACAGCGTCATCACGGCACAGACAACGAGGAGGGCGGAGGCGCGCATCGGAGATCCTGGAGCGAAGCCGCGCCCCACTAACGCGGCGCCGCTGGCCGGCGGCAAGATAGGGCTGTAAGGGAGACCCGCATGAACATCCTCATCACCGGCGCCTCTCGCGGCATTGGGCGGGCAATCGCGGTCGCGTTGGCGGCTCCCGGTCGCACCCTGCTGATCAATTACCTCCAGAACGAAGCGGCGGCCGAAGAGACAGCCCGCCTTGTGCGCGCCCAGGGCGGCGAAGCGCTGGTCCTGCAAGGCAACGTGCGCAGCGAGGACGACAACAAGCGCCTCGCCAAGGCCTTCGATGAGGTCGACGTGCTGGTGCACAACGCGGCGGTGGGGGCGCTCAAGCCCTACGACAAGCTGCGCACCAGCCATTGGGATCTCACGCTGGAGAGCAGCCTGCGCCCCTTCTGGATGTTGACCAAGCTCTGCCGCCTGCGGGAAGGCGGCAATGTGATCGGCGTGTCTTCGCTCGGATCGCGAAGCTACATCCCCGGCTATGCCGCGATGGGCGCCGCCAAGGCCGGCATGGAGGCCCTCACGCGGCAGCTCGCCGTGGAGTTGGCCCCCCGCAAGGTGCGCGTCAACACGGTCTGCGGTGGCCTCATCGCCACCGACACGCTGCAGTACTTCGCCGAAGGAAAGCAGATGATCGAGACCACCGAGAAGCTCACGCCGCTCGGGCGTGTTGGAGAGCCGGAGGACATCGCCGGGGCGGTCAAGCTCCTGTTGATGCCCGAGGCCCGCTGGATCACCGGCCAGGTGCTGGTGGTCGACGGCGGGTTCTCCCTCCTCTGAGGAGATGGAATGAGCAAAGGTTTTCCCCACCCCGAGCCGCCCCCCGAGGCCGAGCGCACCCGCACGCGCATCGGCACCGACGAGGTCTTCGTCGAAATCGACCCCGACCGCATCGAAGAGGCGGTGGCCAACCTCACCGAGCAGCTCAAGCGCCTCGTCGCCAATGGGCGCCACACCAAGGTGCGCCTCAAGTACCGCGGCAAGCCGCTGATGCCCGACATCCCGATGGGGGTGCTGGTGGCCACCGAGGCCGTCACCTTCTGGTATGCCGGCCTGCTGCGGGCTTTGGTGGTGAACCTGGGTGTGCGCACCATCATCGAGGTCGAGCTCATCCACGACGCCGACGAGAAGGTGGCGAAGGCCAACGACCTCTTCCTCGAAGGCGAGGTGGAGGCCGCCGAGGCGCTGTACCGCGAGGCCCTGCGCATGAAGGCCGATGACCCGTCGGCCCTCTACCACCTCGGCGTGCTGCTGCGGGTCACGGGGCGTCGCGACGAGGCGCTGCGCTGCCTCGACAAGGCCGGCGAGGCCGATCACCCCGACGCCGAGCGGGCCCGGGAGGCCGCCGCGCGGATGCGGCGTGGGGCGCGCACGCTGTAGGGGCGGGCCGCTGCGGGGAGGGCGGGGCTGAGATCCCCGGCCGACCGCCCCCCTTCGGCCTTGCATAAGTATCCATTCGGATGTATAAACATGCGCCCTTCGGGAGGCGTTGGATCGCGTGGCTCTTCGTGTCGGAATCGCAGGGATCAGCGGGTACACGGGCGTACTGCTCTACCGCATGATCATGGAGCACCCGGAGCTCACCCTCACCTGGGTGGGGGCCGGTCGCGCCTCTGGCGAGCCCTTGTCGAAGAGCTGGCCGGGCATCCCGGGCGGAGACAGGCTGGTCCAGGCCGTCGACCCCGACGCCATCGCCGAGGCCTGTGACGCGGTCTTCCTGGCCCTGCCGCACGGGGTCAGCGGCGCCGTCGGGCGGGACTGCTTCGCGCGGGGCGTCCGTGTCTTCGATCTGGGCGCCGACTTCCGTCTGCGCGACCCGGCCGTCTACGCCGCGGCCTATGGCCTCGCCCACCCCGCGCCGGGGCTCCTCGCCGAGGCGGTCTACGGCCTGCCCGAGAAGGATCCGGCCGCCCTGGCCGGCGCCCGCCTCGTCGCGGTGCCGGGCTGCTACCCCACCGCCACCGGCCTCGCGGCGCTCCCCCTCGTCGAGAACGGGCTCGTCGACTGGCTGATCGCCGACTGCCTCTCCGGGATCTCGGGAGCGGGGCGCAGCCCGAGCGCCCGCAACCTCTATTGCGAGGTCAGCGAGTCGGCCGAGGCCTACGGCGTCGGCGGGGCCCACCGCCACACGCCGGAGATCGAGCAGCTCCTCGGCGTGCCGGTGACCTTCACGCCGCACCTCGTGCCGATGCGCCGCGGCATGCTCGCCACCGTGCACGCCCGCCCGCGGGTGCTGCCGAGCGCCGCCGCCCTGCGGGCCCTCTTCGTCGACCGCTACGCGAATGCGCCGCTGGTCGAAATCGTAGACGCGCCGCCGGCCACCCGCGAGGTGCGGGGCACCGGGCGCTGCCGCATCTTCCCCACCGTCGATGCGGCGCGCGGCGTGATCTCGGTCTTCTCGGCGATCGACAACCTGGGCAAGGGGGCCTCCACCCAGGCGATGCAGTGCTTGAACCTCAGCTTTGGCCTCCCCGAGACGCGCGGGATTCCGCTCTTCCCCGACGCTCCGTAGCGCCGCTCCCGACCCCCTCGCAGGTCCAGGACCCGCCCATGTCCATCACCGTCCGCCCGGCCGTCGAGGCCGATGCCGCCGCTGTTGTACCCTTGATCGCCCGCGAGGTCGCCCGCGGCACCGTGCTGCCCCACGTCTTCCGCCCCGAGGAGTTTCTCGTGGCCGAGGTCGACGGCGACGTGGTGGGCACCCTCTCGCTCGCC
>JBEIQK010000790.1:0-2995 GCA_040376505.1 Alphaproteobacteria bacterium
GGGTGGCGAGGTGATCCATCCAGGTCTGGTCGGCGGAGAAAAATGCGTCAGCCGGGGCGCCGGACTCGATCTGCCGAGCGAGGCGCGAGCTGGCGTCGAAGCTGAAGGTGAGGGGCGGCTGGCCGGTGGCGGTGAAGGCGGCGCCGGCCTGGGAGAGGGCCTCGGTGAGGCTGGCGGCGGCCAGCACCAGCAGCGGGCGCGGGGCGGCGAAGGCCGGCGAGGCCCACCGCGCCAGGGCTCCGGCGGTGAGGGCGCCGAGCAGGGCGCGGCGGTTCATGGGGCGCTCCCGGCGGCGACGCAGGGGGCGCAGCGGCCAAAGACGAGCAGGTGCCGGCCGTCGACCGCGGCGCCCGGCGGCAGGGTGATGCGGGGGATGGGCTGATCGGGCAGGCAGGCCATCGCCCGACAGGCCGAGCAGAAGAAGTGGGCGTGGTTGCCGGGGCAGCCGGGGTGGCCGGCCGGCGGGGCGCCATAGCGCCAGACGCCGTCGGTGCCGAGCACCCGGTGGGCGAGGCCGGCCTCGACCAGGGCGGCGAGCGTGCGGTAGAGCGTGATGTCGTCGAGCTGCGCCAGATCGGGCAGGGCGAGGAGCTCGGCGTGGGCGAGGGGGCGGGCCTGCTGCTCGATCTGGGCGAGGACGGCGAGGCGGGCCGGTGTGCGGCGGAGGCCGGCGGCGCGCAGGGGATCGGTCGGCATGGGGGCCGCCTCATCTGAAGGTGACCTTCAGATGTAACGCCGCCTCAGAGGCTTCGGTAGGAGAAGGTCCAGAGCGCCTCGCGGGCGCCAGGGGGCAGCCAGCCGCGGAATTCCCGCAGGTTGTCCACGCCGTCCTCCACCTTGACAAAGCGCAGCTCGTCGGCGCTGTTGGGGCCGATCGCCGGGGCCCAGGCGGCCCAGGCCTCGCTGCGCACGAGGCCCAGGGCGGGGGGGACATAGACCCGGCCGACCGGCGTGGGGGGCGTGGCCGCCTTGAGGCCCGGGCCGCCGAGGCGGGGTGGGCCGCTCCAGATCTCCCAGGAGCCCTCGATGAGCTGGCGGGGGCCGGCCGGCGGGGGCAGCTCCTCGGGGAGCGCGGTGAGCTGCGGATCGTGGACCCAGTCGGCGCCAAAGGTCTGGGCAGGCAGGCGCCCCCGCAGGTCGGCCGGCGTGGCGCCGCGCAGGGCCGGCAGGGGCTGAACCACAAAGCTCTGACCCAGCAGGCGGGTCAACATCCAGCGCTCGGTCACAAAGGGACTGAGCCCGCGGCTCTGCCCGACGTGGATGAGGCCGATCGGCGTGTCGCTGGGGCTCGTTCCGAGGTCGCCGATGCGGTAGGCCCCGGGCATCAGCAGGAAGGGGCGGCTGAGGGTGAGCGGCGTGTGAACAGAGGGGTCGGGGGCGATGCGGTCGGGGTTCTGCGGCATGGGGGCTCCAGGGTGCAAGCGTCCTATCCTCGGGCGCGGGGCGCGGACCCTTCGGTCCTCCTACGCGACGACGGGCGGTCGCCTGGATAGGGCCCCCCTACGGAGAGATCGATGAGCTACGACCTTACGGTGGTGTTTGCGCCTCAGTTATGCGATCAACAAAGCGGCTGGCTGCTGCTCGACCGGGTGGCCACGGCCGCCGAGCGGCACCAGATCCTCGCCCTGGCCGACCTCTTGGGGCGGCGACTGGGCGTGCCGCCCTCGATCGACCGCGACCGGGCCTCCATCGAGCTGAACCTCTCGGGCAGCCTCGTCGATGGCGCCCTCGACAGGCTGCTCCCCTGGGCGCGGGAGGCGGGCTGTGTGGTCTACGATCCGCAGGAGGGGGTCTTTTATTATGCCGATGGGCGCGACTCCCGCGACGAGAAGGCGCCCGGCGGGGTCCACGAGGGGGTCGACATCTGCCTGCGCGAGCTTCAGTCGCCCGACCTGCCCGAGCGCGAGAAGCGCGATGCCCTCGATGCTCTCGCCCAGTTCGTCCTGGCCGACTCGCCCGATGTCAACGCGGCGCGGGCGCGGGCGCTGCCGGTGCTCGACGCCCTGGGGGAGAGCGACGACCCGCTCGCGGCCCTCTACCGGCGGGCCGCCGATGAGCTGCGCGGGGACTGACGGCGCGGCGGGACTGTTCTCGCGGCGGCCCGGGCCTTAGAGCGGGGTCTCGGTGACGCTGGTGCCCTCTCCCCCGAAGGGGATCACCATCACGTCGCCGAAGTCCCGCGCCGGGGGCGGCTGGGTGAGGGTGGCCCGCACGGTGTGGCCGGCGGCGACCATCTCGTAGGCGAGCAGCAGCCCGTCGAGCCCATAGCTGAAGGTGGAGGTGGTGGACTCTGCGGAGAAGCCCAGGCGCCGCACGGGCAGGGTCTGGCCGGCGATCTGCAGGGTGGACTCGCCCAGATCGCGCACCGGGCCGCGCAACACGACGCCGCTCTCGGCGGAGAGCAGGGCGGCCTCGGGCTGATCGAGGAGCCGCAGGTAGGCGGTTGGATCGAGCAGATCCATCGAGGAGAGCGAGACCTCGGAGCTGCGCAGATCGCGGCTGGTGCGGCCCTTGGCGTCGACCACCGTGACCGTCCAGGTGAGGTCTTTGTTGCGGCGGCCCTGCACCTCGCGGCTGGCGCCGTTCTCCTTCACCGCGCAGGTGAAGCTGCTGCCGGCGTCGGTGGAGCGGCCGTTGCAGCGGTGGGAGTGGGTCCAGCGGCTGGCGCCCATCGGGGCGTCGATCTTCATCACGCTCTCGACGATGCGGGTCTCAAAGCCGCCGAGCTCGGGATCGGGGGGCAGGTAGCGCACCCGGATCTCGCGGCTGCCCGCTGGCGTGCCGTCGACGGAGAGGCCGAAGCGCAGGAGCTGCTCATCGGCGGCGAAGGCGAGGGAGGAGGCGAGCAGCAGGAGGGTGCTCATGGGGAGGGCTCCGTCAGCGGGGCGCGGCGGCGGTCAGAGGTCGAGGCCGACGAGCAGGGGCGGGCCGGCGGCGAAGCCGGGGTCGATGGGGGTGTGGTTGCTGGAGCTGTAGCCAGCCGAGTCACCCCAGA
>JBEIQK010000517.1:0-4758 GCA_040376505.1 Alphaproteobacteria bacterium
CTCGCGAATGTTGACCCGGTCAAAGCGCACCTGGGGCAGGAACTTGCGGGCGGCCCGCGACAGTTCGCGGGGGGCCTTGGGGCAGCCGGCGGCGAGCAGGGCGAGGCCGGGCCGGGCGGCGAGCAGGAGGCGGCGGTCGGGGTTCATGGTCGCTCCACGGCGGGATGGGGGCGGCGCCTAACCCGGGGGCGGCCGAGGCTCCGTGGCCGGCGGGGCCCAATGTCGCAGGGGCCTTGTCGCGCCGGGGACTGACAGCGGTCTTACAGCCGGCGCCGCGGCTGGCGGGGGCGGGGCCTGGGCGCTACCCTCCGCCCATGTGGTTCCTCCTCCTCGCCTGCGGCAAGGCCGACCGCGCCGATCTCGACGCCGGGCCCTCCCACGACGACACCGCTCCCGCCCTCGACAGCGGGCCGCTCGACCCCTGCGTGGAGTTGGGCGCCACCGACCCCTGCTGCCGCCCGCCCGCCGAGGTGCTGTGGGCCTGCGCCGAGGGCCTGGAGGGGCCCGGGCCCCACCGCGGGGTCTTTCTGTCCCAGGAGCGGCAGGGCAGCCTGCTCGTCGCCGCCTTTCAGTCGACCGACGGCCGGGCTGGGGCGGTGCGCTTTCACAGCGAGGGCAGCGCTGACCTCTTCGACGCGCTGCCCGATCTCCCGGCCCTGGGTGAGGTCTCCCTGCTCGACGCCGGCGGCTGCGGCTCCGACGGCGAGGGCTCCTCCGGCGGGGTGCTCTCCGTCTACGACCTCGCGGGCGGGCTGCTTCTGGCGGTGGGGGCAAGCAACACTGGCGAGGCGGGCCCGGTCACCGTCTCCTGGGATGAGGGCGACGACACCTGCCCCGATCGCCCCGATGGGGGCTGCTTTGTGGCCGTGCGCAACCACGCGGTGCGCTTCCTCGACGGTGAGGCCTCGACCCGCCTCTTTCAGGGCGAGGAGGCCGACCTGGGCGGGCTGCACGTCTGGCTGCGCATGGCGATGCGGCCGGCGAGCGAGAGCCACTGCGACGATGTCGGCGGCAACATGGCCAACTGGCTGATCGTGGCGCCTTGACCCTGAACCAGGGCTGGACCTACCGAGACCAGCTCCAGGCCGCCGCGCCCTCGGCGGCCCAGTGGTATGCCGACCGTTGGGGACATGGGGCCGCCGGCGACTGGATCGACCGCATGGCGGCCGGAGAGATCGACCTGAACGGTCGCCCCCTGCGCGCCGACGCTCCCCTTCGCCCCGGCGACCGACTGGCCTGGCGGCGCCCACCCTGGGAAGAGCCGGCAGTTCCCCTCGACTGGCGCCCCCTCTACGATGACGGCGACATGCTGGTGATCGACAAGCCTTCGGGCATCCCTGTGCTGCCGGCGGGGGGATTTCTGCAGAACACCGTGCTGCACCAGGCCGCCCTGCGGCACCCGGCGCGCCCGCCCCGGCCGGTCCACCGCCTGGGCCGCGGCACCAGCGGGCTGCTGGTGATGGCTCGCTCCGCCGCCCTGCGCGCCCACCTCTCGGCCCTGCTGCGCGAACGGACCGCTGGCGAGGGCGCCCCAGGCTGCGAGAAGACCTACCGGGCGCTCTGTGAGGGGTGTCCGGTAGCCCAGTCCATCCGCCTGCCGATCGGCCGGCGGCCCCACCCCACGCTGGGGCACCTCTGGGATGTCGACCCCGACGGCGCCCCCGCCCTCAGTCACCTGCGACCGCTGGAGGCCCGCGCCGACGGCAGCGCGCTGGTGGAGGTGGGGATCGAGACCGGCCGGCCCCACCAGATCCGCGTGCACATGGCGGGCATCGGGCACCCCCTGCGCGGAGATCCGCTCTACGGCAGGGTCGCCGAAGGGGCGAGGCCGGGGGACACGGGGTACCTGCTGCATGCCCACCGGCTCCGGCTTCAGATGCCGGGTGGACAGACCCTCGACCTCGTGGCGCCCCTGCCCGAAGGCCTCACCAGCCGCTGGCCAGGCTCAGATTGAGGTCGGACACCACCGCCGGCGCCCCGGTGAGCGCGACGGCGGCGTCGGTGACGGCGGTATAGTCGATGTCATTGACCGGGACAAAGGTGCCGCCCCCCTCCATGTAGAGGTTGGCCCAGACGTAGAAGTCGCCGGTCTCCAGCATCGGCTGCACCACCACCGGGAAGCGGGCGCAGGGCGCCAGCGCCGGGGCATCGAGGGTGGCCAGGATGGCATTGGGGGGCCCCGCCGGCGGCACCGTGGTGTAGAGCGCCAACGCGAGCTGGCGGGGGGTGCCGCTGAAGTCGGCGGGCGGGATCACATCCACACACAGACTGTAGTCCTCGGCGCAGAGCGGCTCGTCGGACAGGGTGCTGGCGCTGGCCTCGCAGCCAGACCCCCCGCCGTCATCGGCGCCGCCATCGGCTTCGGCGGCGGCGCCGCCGGTGTCTTCGGACTTGCCGCCGCAGGCGACGAGCAAGGGGAGAGAGAGGAAGAACGCTCGCATCAGTTCACGCTCGCAGCAGTGTACACAAAGGTGCAGTCGAGGTAGCGACCCTGCATGATGTCGCCGGTCCCGTACAGTCGGTAGGTCTCGCCCTCCACCATCTCCGGCGCCGAGCCATCGGCCGGCACCCGCTGGACGGCGCCATCCGGCACCCCACCCAAGGGCAGGCTGCCCGAGGTGATCGGTTGGGCGTCATTGTTGACATAGACCGCCCACAGCGTCTCGGCGGGGAGGTCGAGGTTGGGGGTGAAGGCCGGCGTCTCCGCCTCGAGGGGCAGGACGTAGATCTGGCGCTGGCCCTCGCCATTCCAGGTGATCTGCCCCTCGATGATGCCCTCGTAGGGCTCCACGCAGGGGGC
Organism: Alphaproteobacteria bacterium; assembly: GCA_040376505.1. Taxonomy (GTDB): domain Bacteria; phylum Myxococcota_A; class UBA796; order UBA796; family UBA2385; genus JBEIQK01. The sequence continues at coordinate 2,801 of JBEIQK010000517.1, forward strand.
CGGCTCCAAGAAGAGGGCCCCGAAGAGGGCGTCGAACTGGCCCTGGGCCTCGGCGAGGTCTTCGTCGGTGCCGCCCCGCCGCTCGAACTCGGCCTCGAAGAAGGCCTTCATGCGGGCCGGGTCGGTGGTGGGGAAGAGGGTCTGGCTGCGGTCGAAGCCGTGGTTCTCGGCGGGGTCGAAGAATCCGAAGAGCAGGTGCTCTTCAAACTGTCCGCTGCCCATGGCGAGTTGGGCGTTGGTGAGCGTGTCGGTCCAGATGGCCGGGGCGCTCATGTCAAAGCCCGAGGTGTGGCCCGAGGCCGCCCCCGAGGCGTGGCAGCAGGCGCAGCCGGTGGCCTCCACCTGGGCGCCCACCCAGGCCACCTCGGCCATGTAGGCCTCGTCGTCGAGCAGGCTGGCCGGCGACTTGTAGACCCGCTGGGGCGGCGCGAACCAGCCCGGGCCCTGGCTCCAGGCGCCGTCACAGGTGTTGAGGTCGGTGTAGCGCATGCCTTCGGGCACGGCGGCGTTGAAGTGGTCCTTCACGCAAAGCTCGCCGTCTGCATTGGGGGTGACCCCCTCGGGCAGCGCGAGACCGTCGGCTGGAGCGCACACCTCGGTGGGCATCTGGTAGGGCGCGGCCAGGGCGGCGGTGATCTCGGCGGCGGGCGGCTCGATGCGGTAGTCGGACCACAGCGCGTCGGCGGTCTCGACACCATCGGCGGAGTCGCCCTTCTCCTCGCCGCAGGCAGCGAGGAGCAGCGCGGGGAGGAGCCGGAAGAGGTGGGTGTGCATGGCGAGCCTCAAGGGTTGGATTCAAAACCTATCCATACCTTGCGCGCCCGCCCGGCGGGTGGCAAGCCGAATGAACCGAGGGTTCAGGACGGTAACTGGATTTACCCGCCATTCAACAGATCTTTCAGCTCGGTGAAAAGTTTACGAGGGGGATCGCCGGCCGCACCTCCGCCGCCGCCGCGCGCCTTCAGCCGGCCTCGACCCGGGGCGCAGCGGGGATGGCGGGCCCGGCAAGCCCCGTTTAGAGGCTGGGCTGGAGGCGACTCGTGATCCCGCTGGTCTACTACGCCCTTGTCACCGACACCAAGGATCCCCTCGGGCTGGGGCGGGTCGCCGTCAAGCTCAAGGGCTTTCCGGCCGACGTGACCCTCACCGACATCTGGCTGCGCATGGTGATGCCCGCCGCCAACAACCTCACCGGCATCCTCTGGCTGCCGGAGGTGGGCGATGAGGTGGCCGTGCTGCGGGCGGGGGGCGACACCCTGGAGGGGATGTTGATCCTGGGCGCCGTGTACAATGGAACCAATCTGCCCATCTACAAAAACGCCGATGGCGACAACATCACCAAGGAGTTTCGCACAAAAGCAGGCAACGCCATCACCTTCACCGACACCGCCGGCGAAGAGACCGTGACCATCGCCACCGCCAAGGCCACCATCACCGTGGCGATGTGCAACAAAGAAAAAGGCTCTGTCACCATTCAGGGCGCCGACACGGTGCTCGTCAAGGCGGTGACCTCGATGACCTTTGAAGCCAAGGAGATCGCGTTGACCGGCGAAACCTCCATCACGCTGACCTCGGGCTCGGCCAAGGTGTCCCTGGCCAATAACAACTTGGAGGCCGCGGGCGGGACGGTCAAGCTCGAAGGCAGCTCCAAGGTGGACGTGGTCGCACCGGCCATCAACCTCGGATGAAGCGCGTCCTCCGCCCCCTCCCCTCGCTGGCCTTCGCGGCCTCGCAGCGCGGCGAGCACCTCGCCGACGAGCGCTCGGCCCTGGAATTCCACCAGGACAGGCTCTTTGGCGGGCGCGGCCTGCGTCGGCCCCTGATCGCGGTGGCGACCAAAAAAGACATGGGGCCCGCCCGCCATGCCCTGGCCCAGATGGTGGTGGCCGGCACCATGGTGGTTCACCCCCCCCGCAAGGGCGGGGCCGGGCCCCCCCCCCCCCCCCCCCAGGGGGCCC
>JBEIQK010000849.1:0-2709 GCA_040376505.1 Alphaproteobacteria bacterium
CCCTTCTTCACCGGCAAGCAGAAGATGCTCGACACGGCTGGCCGCGTGGAGCGCTTCATGAAGCGCTACAAGATGGAGGCCTGAACCTTCGGTTCAGTGCCCCACCGTGGCGTTTCAGCGTTGGAGTCCGGCGTGACGGCGCGTCCTTACATCGGCGGTCAGGCCATCCTTGAGGGCGTCATGATGCGCGCGCCTCGGGCTGTGGCCATGGCTGTGCGCCGTCCCGATGGCTCCCTCGCCATCCAGAGCCAGCCCTACGCGCCGATCACCGATCGGCTCCCCTTTTTGAAGCTGCCCTTTCTCCGGGGCGGGGTCATCATGGTGGAGTCGATGGTGTTGGGCATGCGGGCGCTGACCTGGTCGGCCGAACAGGCGGGCTTGGAGGAGGCCAAGGGCCCCCCCTCCACCCAGGACAAGCTGGCCATCGCAGGCACGCTGGTCACCTCGATCCTGTTGGGCCTGGGCTTTTTTGTGGCGCTGCCGCACCTGCTCACCGCAGGCCTCGGCGCCGCCACAGGCCTGCCGCTCGACGCCGATCAGCCGCTCTTTCACCTCGTTGACGGGGTGATCAAGGCGCTGCTCTTTGTTGGCTACCTGGGCGCCATTGGCCAGATGAAGGACATTCAACGGGTCTTTCAGTACCATGGCGCCGAGCACATGAGCATCTACGCCTGGGAGTCGGGCCAGGAGCTGACGGTGGAGAATGTGCGGGCCTGGACCCGCTTCCACCCGCGCTGCGGCACCAGCTTTCTGCTCTTTGTGGTGCTGGCCTCGATCGCGGTGTTTACGCCCTTCTTTGCGCTGATCCCGCCGATCCCGGTGGAGAACGGTGCTGTGAAGAGCCTCATCCAGGTGGCGATCAAGCTGCCGCTGATGGTGCCGGTGGCTGGCCTCTCCTACGAGCTGATCCGCCTCTCTTCGCGCACCTACCGCTTCGCCCTCAGCCGCTGGATCTCGGTCCCCGGCATGTGGCTGCAGCGCCTCACCACCCGCGAGCCCGATGACGCGCAGCTCGAGGTGGCGATCGCCAGCCTTCAGGCGGCCTGGGCTGCCCATGCGTCCCAGGGGGTCGAGGATCTCGGCCTTGAGGGAAAGGTCTTTCAAACCGGCGGCGCTGCGCTGGCGCGCTGAGTCCGCTTCGAGGCGACGATGTACGCAAATCTTGGAGAGGCGGCAGGTCGCCTTGAGTCGGTCGACGCGGCCCTGATGGACCCGACGGTCTCGTCGAACCCGTCTCGCCTGCGCGAGCTGTCGACCGAGCGGGCGCATCTGATGCCGATCGTCGAGACCTGGCAGTCGCTGGAGCGCGCCCGGGCCGATCTCGGCGATGCCCGGGAGCTGCTGGAAGATCCGGAAATGCGCGACATGGCGCGGGCAGAGATTGACCGCCTGAGCGAGGAGATCCCGGCCCTGGAGGGCCGCCTCCGCCGGTCGCTGGTGCCGCCGGACCCCTACGAGGGCCGCGACATCATCCTCGAGGTGCGCGCCGGCACCGGCGGCGACGAGGCGGCGCTCTTTGCGGCCGACCTCTTCCGCATGTACCGCCGCTACTGCGAGACCCACGGCTTCAAGATCGAGCTGATCGAGGCCTCGGAGAGCTCGGTGGGGGGGGCTGCGGGCAAGAGCGCCCAGGGCTACCGCGAGGTGATCGCCCAGATCAGCGGCGCCGACGCCTACAAGCACCTTCGCCACGAGTCGGGGGTCCACCGCGTGCAGCGGGTGCCGCTGACCGAGGCCCAGGGCCGCATCCACACCTCGGCGGCGACGGTGGCGATCATGCCGGTGGCCGACGCCATCGAGGTCGACATCCAAGACAAAGACCTGCGGGTCGACGTCTTCCGCGCCGGCGGGCCCGGCGGCCAGTCGGTCAACACCACCGACTCGGCGGTGCGCATCACCCACCTGCCCTCTGGCCTCGTGGTGCAGTGCCAGGACGAAAAGTCGCAGACCAAGAACAAGGCCAAGGCCATGAAGGTGCTGGCGGCGCGCCTCTTGGAGCGCATGCAGTCCGAGGCCGACGCCAAGCTGGCCGCCCAGCGCAAGGCCCAGGTGGGCACCGGCGACCGCTCCGAGCGCATCCGCACCTACAATTTCCCGCAGAACCGGCTCACCGACCACCGCATCGGGCTCACCCTCTACCAGCTCGACCGCATCATGGAAGGCGAGATGGGCGATGTGGTCACGGCGCTCAACGACCACCTGATGCAGCAGCTCATCGAGCAGACCGGGGCCTAATCGCCCCAAAGCGGGCTGGTGATGGCCCAGACCGGCGCCTCGATGAAGGGGGGCGCCGCCGGGCCCTCCACCACGGCGAGCAGGAAGGGGTGGCCGTCGAGGGCGAGCTCGGCCTCGTAGCGGGGGTGGCCCGTCTGGCGGCGCAGGTCGATTCGCTCCAGCAGGGTGTCGCCGCTGTAAATCGAGACCGCGTCGAGGGGCATCCAGTCCGGGGCGTCCACGGTCAGGCGGGCCATCTGCGGGCCGCGATCGTCGAAGAGGGGCTCGGGGCCGATGTCCACGCGACGCAGGTGGGCGCTGGGGCCGTTGCTGGCCACCGTCTGGCCAGTGGCGAAGGCCCGGTCGACGTAGAGGCTGGGCCCGCCGCGGACGACGTCGGGCAGGAAGGTGAGGGGGCCCACAACATTGCGCAGGGGTACCTCGCCGAGGATGCGAAGCAGGTCTGGCAGATCGGCGAGACCCTCGACAAGGAGC
>JBEIQK010000127.1:0-11554 GCA_040376505.1 Alphaproteobacteria bacterium
GACCAGCGAGTGGACTTCGGGCAGCCCGGTGCGAGCGTCGAGGCGGCGCAGGGCCTCGATGCGCGGCATACCCGCGGCGACCTCGTGGTTCACGAGCTGCAGCTCGCGCGCCAGCTCGGGGGCCGGGGCCTCCATCTCCACGGCGATGCGGCGCAGGGCGGCGTCGAGGCCAAGACCCGCCTCCACGCTGCTCACCAGCAGATCGAGGGCGTCGGGGAAGGGCCGCATCAGGGCCTCGCGCCGGGCGGCCAGCACGGTGTTGAGGTAGACCTCAGGCCCGAAGTAGCCCGCAGCCGCCGCCAGCATCACGAAGAAGAGCGTGTAGATGAGCTGCTGCATCTCGGGCAGCAAGAAGTACACGATGGCGGGCAGGCCGATGGCCAGCACCACGCGCACGGCGTTGTACACATCCATCGCTCCGCGGGCGCGAAAGCCGGCCTGCACCAGCCGCCGGCGCACCAGATCGGCCTCTTCTTCATCGGAGGGGCGCGCCAGCGCGGCGATGTTGGAGCCCAACGAGGAGCCCCCCTTGTCCACCGAGATGAGCGAGTCGACGTCCTTGCGGGAGCCCGTCAGATCGGCCACGCGGTCGCGGGCGGTGCGCTCGGGGTTCAGGTAGCCGCGGATCGCGAAGACCACGCCCGCCACCGACAGGAAGGCCGCCCCCGTCACCACCATCGTCAGGATTTGGAGCTGCTCGGCCATGATCAGACGTCCACCTTGGTCATGCGCACCATCACAAAGATGCCGGTGGAGAAGAGCCCGATCGCCCCGAAGCTGATCTTGACCCCCAGCGGATCCTCGACCATCGGCGCGTGGTAGCCCGGCCGCATGAACATGATGAGCAGCAGCAGGATGAAGGGCAGCGCGCAGAGGATGATCGCCGAGATGCGCGCCTCAGAGGTCAAGGCCGAGACCTTGGCCTCAAAGACGAAGCGATCGCGCACCGTTTGCGAGATGTTGTTGAGGATCTCGATCAGGTTGCCGCCCGTGTCGCGCTGCAGCAGCACCGAGCTGACAAAGAGCTTGAGATCGAAGTTGCGGGCGTTGCGCTTGGAGAGGTTCTGGAGGCACTCGCGAAAGTCACGGCCCAGGTTGTGCTCTTCGTAGATGCGCGCGAACTCCACAGAGAGCGGCGCCTGCATCTCTTCGGCGCACAGGCGCATCGCATCGGCGAGGCCATGCCCGGCCTGCAGCGAGCGGCTGATGAGGTCGAGGGCCTCGGGGAGCTGCTCGGAGACCCGCCGGGCGCGAGCGTCGGCCGCCATGCTGAGCAGGATCACCGGCACGAGGCCAAAGAGCACGCCGCCCAAGGCCAGCGGGCTGCGCAGCAGCAGAAAGAGCACCACCGTGCCCAGCAGCGCGCCGATGCCCATCCGGCTCAGCAGGCCCTGGAGCGGGTAGGCCACCCCCGCCTGCCGGGTCAGCTCATCCAGCCGCACGCCGATGCTGCCCAGGCTCTCCACCATCGGGTCGACGGTGACGCCATGAAAGAGGCTGTCGGCCTCCTCATCGCTGCCCGTGCCCAGGCGCCGCGCGATCTCGCGGGCCCGGTGCTCCTGCCGCGAGCGCCATCCCCAATACAGGAAGCTGCCCGCCATCATCACCGCAAGGAAGACCGCGAGCGAGAGCCCGATGACGAAGGCAGGCGGCATGGGAGCTCAGACCTCCTGACGGAAGCGGAAGAGATCGCGCGACAGCTCGATGCCCACCTGGGCCAGACGCGCCGAGCACTTCGGCCGGGTGCCGGTGGCGACGAAGGCGCCGCGCACGCGGCCCTCATCGTCGATCGTGCGCTGCTGGAACACGAAGATGTCTTGGGTGGAGATGACCGACCCTTCCATGCCCGTGATCTCGGTGACCGCCATCAGGCGGCGGGTGCCGTCGGGCAGGCGGTCAAGCTGGATGATCACATCGAGGGCCCGGGCGATCATCTCGCGGATGTTCTTGTCGCCCAGGTTCGGCATGCCCATGCCGATCATGGTCTCCAGGCGGGCCAGCGCATCGCGGGTGGTGTTGGCGTGGACCGTGGCCAGCGAGCCCTCATGGCCGGTGTTCATGGCCTGGAGCATGTCGATGGCCTCGGTCGACCGGATCTCACCGAGGATGATGCGGTCGGGCCGCATACGCAGGGCGTTCTTGACGAGGTCGCGCGCCGTGATCTCACCGCGGCCTTCGAGGTTGGCCGGCCGGGTCTCCAGCCGCACCACATGGGGCTGCTGAAGCTGCAATTCGGCCGCGTCTTCGATGGTGAGCACCCGCTCGCCCAGCGGGATGTTGGAGCTGAGCACGTTCAACATGGTCGTCTTGCCGGAGCCGGTGCCCCCGCTGATCATCATGTTGAGCTTGGCCCGCACGCAGGCCTTGAGGAAGTCCATCACCGGCGCCGGGCAGGCCCCGAAGGCCACGAGGTCGTCGGCGGTGATGGGCACCGTGCCGAAGCGGCGGATCGAGACCGCCGGCCCATCGAGCGCCAGCGGCGGGATGATCGCGTTGAAGCGGCTGCCGTCGGAGAGGCGGGCGTCGACCATCGGCGTGGTCTCATCCACGCGGCGCCCCACCGCGCTGACGATGCGGTCGATGATCTGCATGAGGTGGGCGTTGCTGTTGAAGCGAACATCCACCCGCGACAGGCGCCCCTTGCGCTCCACGTAGACCGTGTCGGGGCCGTTGATCAGGATGTCGGAGATCTCCGGATCGCGGAGCAGGGGCTCCAATGGGCCGAGCCCCAGGATGTCATCGAGGATCTCCTCAACCAGCCGCTCGCGCTCCAACCGGTTCAAGGGGAGCTGCCGCGTCTCGACCGTGTCGGCCAGGGTCACCCGCAAGCGACCCGCCAGCTCTTCGCGCGGCGTACGCCCGACCTGCTCGAAGTCGAGGGACTCGATCAGCTCTTTGTGGAGCTGGCCCTTGATTCGCTCGAACTCCACGCTGTCTGTGGCCGTGCCCGTGCGATGCCGCTGCTGCGCCCCGCGAACCCGATCGATTAGCCGAGATGAGCTCATCCGGACCGTCCCTGATGGAGAGCGAGATTATCCAAACAACCTGGAGATCAGGCTCGGACCTGCCGATGGCTCTATCCGCTGCGCCCGTTCGGTCACAAGGGGGATTGCCGCGCTGATGTCGCGCACAGTGGGCGACCGACGGTCCACATCGCGGAGCAGCTTGCCTACGTTGACCGCCTTGTTGCAGGTCACCGGGTCGGCGCTGATGGTGGCCGCCACCTGGATGCCCAGGTTGGACTCGATGTCCTTGAGGGTCAGCTCGGCGGTCTTTCCCCACTGGTTGACGATCAGCCGCACCGAGCTGCGCTCGATGGTGAGGCGATCCATCAACTGCAAGCGCCGCCAGGCGTTCTTCACCGAGACCACGCTGGGCGTGCAGATCAGCAGCACCACATCGGCGACGCTGGTGGCCATCAAGGTGGCCTCGTCGATGCGGCCGCCGCAGTCGACGATGACATAGCGGTAGGCGTCCGACGCCGCGGTGAGCACCTGCAGCACCTCTTCGCCCTTGACCTCGTCCTTGTCGGCGATCTCCTTGGGCTGGGCCAGCACATGCACCTTGCTCGGGTGCACCACCACCGAGCCCGCCAGCATGCGCTCATCCAGGCGGGAGAGGTTGCGCAGCACATCCTGGATGGAGTTGTTGGACTGCAGATCCAGGAAGGCCGAGACATCGCCCATCGAGAAGTCGAGGTCGATGACGCAGACCCGCTCCATCGCCGACAGCTCGGCCGCCATGTTGATCGCCAGGGTCGTGACCCCCGAGCCGCCCTTGGCGCCCACCACCGCGATCAGGTCGCCCCGGCTCTCGTTGTCGTGGCTCCAGGAGGAGTCATGCACGGTCTTGCGGAGCTGATCGCCATCCTCGGGGAGCACCACGTATTCGCGGTAGCCCGCCCGCATCGCCGCGCGGATGCGCTCGTTGTCGGTGCGCTCGGAGATCGCCACCATGTGCAGGCCGTTGATCTCGGTTGAGAGCGTCGGCCCCAGCCGCACCGCCTGCTCAAAGTCCTGATCGAAGCCCATCACCACGACATTGGGGCGGGTCTTGCGAACCACCTGCAGGGCGTCTTCATAGGGCGTGGAGTGGGTCGGGAGCACCGCCTCGGTGCCCAGGCACTCGCGGATCAGGCCCATTCCCTTGTTGTCCACACCGACAACAACGATGGAGGCAGCACCTCGGGTATGTCTTCCAGCTCGCATCGACCAATTCTCCGCTGTTACCAGGTGTGCCGCTCGCGCTAGCGCGCCATGCCCACCGGCCCCGTGGGCTGGGCGGACTCCGACCCAACCCGGTGATCGAGCCCGAGCAGGAACAGCTCGAAGTCGGTCGGGTTGTTGTCTTCCGTGGCGCCCGGCCAGGCCGGCACTTCAGCGGGAGACATCGGACGCACCATGCGGGGCGTGACAAAAATCATCAACTCACTCTCGGTCCGCCGGTGCTGCACATAGCGGAAGAGGGCCCCCACCACCGGAATGTCGCCCAGCACCGGCACCTTTGCGTAGGTCGCCCGCACCGACTCCTGCAGCATGCCCGCCATCGCGAAGGTCTTGCCGTTCTCAACCCGCACATGGCTCTGCGACTTGCGGGCGATGAAGCCCGGAATCTCGATGCCGGTGAGGCGGATACCCGTCGCCGCGTCGATGTCGCTGACCTCGACGTAGACGCGCATGTCCACGACGTCGGCCCCGAGCACGGTTGGCACGAAGACCAGCTTCACGCCGTATTCCTTGAACTCGATGCTGATCTTGTCGCCCACCTGGGCCACCGGGATCGGCACCTCACCGCCGGCCAGGAACTCGGCCTGCTGCCCCGAGAGGGCCACCAGGGTCGGCCGCGCCAGGATCTTGGTGATGTTGTTGCTCTCCAACACGCTCAGGATCGCGGTGATCTCGGCCGGACCGCCCACCACGCCCAGGTAGTTGAAGGTGCCCGAGCCCGCCGCCGGGAAGGACCCGTTGCCGTTGAAGACCGGGTCGAGCGAGGGCCGCACCGCGCCAGCCGAGATGCCCACCACCGGCCCCAGCGCGCCAAAGCCCAGGGTGGAGTCACCGTAGAAGGCGTTGATGCCGAGCTCGCGGAGCGCCGTGCGGTTGACCTCGGCGAAGACCACCTCAAGCTGGATCTGGTGGTCGCCCGAGACCATCAACATGTTGACGAATTCGGGATCGTAGATGCGCGCCAGGTCGGCCACCCGCTCCAGGGTCTCCAGATCGGGCACCACGCCCTCTACCGCGATGCGCCCCTGCAGCGGGTAGACCTTGAGGCCGCCCCCCGGCGTCACCTGCTCCACCCGGCGGGCCAAGGGAGAGATGTCGCGGCTCACCGTGAGGTCGAAGGTGGTCGGGTTGGAGAGGTCGTCGCGGTACCAGACCCACAGGTCGGTGGAGCCCACCGCCAGCCCCCGCACCTGAAACTGCCCCTGATCGAGCAGCTTGATCTCGGCCACCGAGTCATCGCTGATGAGCACGCGAGCGATCGGCCGCTCCTGGCGGAAGACCACGGACTTGCCGAGCTCCACGTCCATCCAGGGGTCCGGCTTGCGCAGCTCCTGGGCCTGAGCCGTCGAGACGCCAAGGAAGAGCGCCGCGACGGCGCCGAGCAAGGTGGACTTCCAGCCGTACTTCACGATTCCGCTCCTGCGCTGTCCGCGGGGGTGTCGATCACTTCTGCTTCTTCTTGCCGCCACCCTCGACCACCTGACCATCCGAGCCCAGGGTGACCTGGGTGCTCGACGAGCCCTCGATGATGGTGGCGGTCTGGGTCGGGTCTTCGATCTTGGGCTGCGGGGTCGGCGCGATCGCCTTCACCGTGGTGGTCGGCTCGGGCTTGAGCTGATCGGTGCCGAGCATCGAGCCGATGGTGGTGGGCGCGCCCATCTCGGTCTGGATGGTGTCGACGTCGCCGCGCAGGATGAGGTGCAGATCGCCCTGCGAGGAGGCCAGGGCCAGCAGCTCGGCCTCTTCGGGCGTGACCTCCAAGGTCACCGTCGGCTTCGGCCGGCGCATGCCCTTGGTCTGCTCCTTGGTCGCCGGCGGCTTGTCGCCCGCCTTGCCATCGGCCTTGGCGGTCTTGTTGGAGGCCGAGGTGGCCTGGGTGTTGGTGGCCCCGCCCTCCATCGAGTCGCCCACCGCCAGCACCTTGATCTGCTGGAGGATGGTCTCGGTCAGCCACTTTGCGCCCACGAGGCGCTCGTCGGGGCGGATGGTGACGATCACGTCGACGAAGCTGCCGGGCAGCAGGAAGCCAGCGATGTTGGACTCGCTGTCGGTCTCGATGGTCATCGCCCGGCGCCCCGGCATGATGACGGCGTTCAAGCCGAAGCGGGCGTCGCGCTGGGCGAGGCGCTCGGTGCGAATCGGCTCGCCGCCGAGGATCCGCTCACGGGGCGTCTTTCCGATCACTTCTTCCAAATCGGCGAAGACGGCTTCTTTGGGCACGGTACCCGGCAGCACTTCGACCGTTTGGACCTGATCGGGCGTGATCGGGATGCCCATGAAGAGGTCTTGCTTGGCCACAACAACGACTTCCTTGTCGATCTTGCGGGCCTTCACGACCTCTTGTTTGGCCTGATTCAACACATGCCAGACCATGTACGAGGTGCCGCCGGCCACGCCCAAGGCAGCAATCATGAGCATCGTGGACCGGAGGCGACCTCCGGTCTGCTGTTGTGGCGGCATAGGGTCTCCGCAAGGTGACGGGAACTATCGCGCAGGACCGAACGGAACCACCCGACCGCGAAGGGTCAGGCCCACCCCGGAAGGCGACCGTGCGCAGGCGCGCTCAAAAGAAGCGCAGAAAGCCCAGCGAATATAACACTCCCGCCAGCGCAAACCCGACCGCATGTGGAACCCGCTTGAGGTCCAAGGCCGCCTTGTCGGAGCGCGCACCCAGGCGCAGCAGGATCGCGAAGACCACCGCCAGGATGGCATGGGCGATGGCGCCCAGCAGGATCACGTGCAGAGCCCCTCTCCATCCGAGAAAGGCGCCACAGACCATCACCAGCTTCACATCGCCGCCGCCCATTCGGCCCATCGCAAAGGGGCCTATCAGCACGAGGAAGCCTACCAGGACCCCAAAAAGAGACAGGCCCAACCCGGCGAAACCGCCGAGCCAGGCCTGACTGAAGAGACCTCCGAGCAACCCGACCAGAATCAGCCCATTCGGTATCCTACGATACAGAATGTCTGTAAAGGTCGCGGCGACCAGGAGAATCCACAAGGCGATGGTTGACCAGGGGAGCATGTTCCGCCAGGGCGGCCACCGCCTTGTGGGAGCCGCTCAGGTGGCGGAGGCCACGGTGGTGGCGACGTTGCTGAACAGGGTGTCCAGCGAGGTGCCCAGGGCGGAGAGGGCGGCGATGGCGGCGACGGCCACGAGGCCGGCGATGAGGCCGTACTCGATCGCGGTGGCGCCAGACTCGTCCTTGATGAAGCGGGAGATGAGGTTCATGGTGAACTCCTTTTCTTTTGGGCTGGGGGGTTGAGGAACGAACATCGAACAAGCGGGCGTGCGGTCAGGTCACCGAGGCGACCGTGCCTGCGACATTGGAGAAGAGCGTGTCGAGGGAATCCCCGAGGGTGGTCAACGCAGCGATGGCTGCGATCGCGACCAGACCGGCGATGAGGCCGTACTCAATCGAGGTTGCCCCCGACTCATCGAGCAGAAGGCGCTTGAACACGGACATGACGATGACTCCGAGGTGAAAGAGTAGCCTGCATCGCTGAGGAGCGGCGCGAACACAGGAAATTCGCACCAGACCGGAGCTGGACCCACCTGAGGAGGAGGGGCCGATGCAGGAGCCCTCTTTCGAGGTCGGCGGCCTCGCGACCGCTCGCCGCCTCCACACCCTCCTTCTACGGTCCTTTGCGCACCGCGCCAAGTATTTTTTTTCGCCCGAGGCGAAAATTTTTTTTCGCTCCACGATCAGGGGCCGAACAACCTGCTTTTGCCCTCATGAATCCCGATTCGCACCTGACCCCCCATCAGGGCGGCCAGGCTGGATCCCGCCGCCTCCTGGCGCCATCCGACCCAGCCATACAGGCCTTCGGTCACCACCTTCTGCGCGCGATCGCCAGCCAGCAACAGACGCGCGGAGACGCCGTTCTCCCGCTCCAAGGCGCCGGCCCAGACGTGGAGAATTCGCACGATCTGGAGCTGATCGCGGCTCAAGACGGACGGTGCCGATTCCAGCCGAGACGCCGACAGCCTCAGCTCCGCCACCATCGCATCGCCATGGCGCTTGATCAAGCCCGGTGGAATTCGCCTGTTATCGGCCAGCCCAGCCAGATCGGAGGGCCGCCGGCGGGCGAGGTCGAGCAGCAGGCCATCGGAGAGGATGGAGTAGGGCGGCTGATCCGTGGCCCGACCCACCCGCACCCGCCAGCGGCAGAGCGCGTCCAAGGCCGCCCGGGTTGGGGCGTCGAGCTCGGGGGCCACGTCGAGGTTGCGCCAGCCGCGATTGGGGTCCGGCTCGGCCAAGGCCTCCTCGACCAGCTCGGCCCCCGCCGCCAGGGTCCAGCGCCGCCGCTCGGGGTCGAGGAGCTGCCACATCGAGGCGGCCAGCTCGGCGGTGATCCGCACGTCGGCAGCGGCGTAGCGGAGCTGCTCGGGGCGCAGCGGGCGGTGCGACCAGTCGGTGAGCGTCGCCCCTTTGTCCAGCGAGACATCGAGCACGTGGCGGGCGAGGGCATCGAGCCGCAGCGGGTAGTCGAGGCCCAGCAGCGCCGCCTGCACCTGGGTGTCGATGAGCGCCGGCGGCCGAGCCCCCGTGGCGTGGTGCAGCAGCATCACGTCCGAAGCCCCGCCATGGAGCACCCAGGTGACCCGCTCCAGCACCGGCCGCAGCAGGCCCAGGTTCACGCGCCGCGGGTCGATCACCCACACGCGACCATCAGGGTGGCCCACCTGCACCAGCATCAGCTCCGGCAAGAAGCGGCGCTCGGCATGAAATTCGGTGTCCACCACAAGGCGATCGACCCCCTCCAAGAGGCCCACCAGAGCAGAGAGATCGGCGTCTGAATCGAGAAAGACCGGCATCGGCGGCACGGACATGGAGCATCCAAGGCTGGAGGGGGGCTCGCCGCGCGGCGACCCGGAGATAGGCCCGGCCCAGGAGAAGAACCGGCTTGTCGCGCCGCCCCGCCGCCCGTTGGTGGACCGAGCCCCCGCGGGGCCGGCGGCCACCCCCACCCACCGCAGGGCCAGCGCCCTTCGCCCAGGATTGGGTTGACGCCCGCGTCCTCGACGCAGCGCTCGGCGAGGGCTCGGGTGCGGGTGTGCTTCTCCTTGGGACCACAGGCGATCTGGCGGCCCACTATCTCTCTGCGGGCGCGGCGCGGGTGGCCTTCCGCGCCCGTCACCCGGCGCTGCACGCCCACATGGGGCTGCGGGCCGCCGCCCTCGCCGCCCTGCCCCACCAGAGCTTTTGGAGCCTGCTCGGCCTCGACGCCGCCGGCCGGCGCGTGTGGTTCTACCACTTCCTCCAAGAGGCCCTGCCCGCCGAGGTCCGATCGCACTGGGACGCCCAGGAGTCCCAGATCCGCACCGGCCTCGCGCGCAGCGGCCGCTTCGAGGTTGCCCTCCAGGCCCTCGCCGCCTCCCCCTTACCCGCCCTCTGGGGCCGCCTGCGCCCCCTGCGCGACCCCAGCGGCGATCCGCTGCCCATCGGCGCCCTCGCCCTGCAGGCCCGAAACCTGGCCCCGGCCCCCGCCTTCGCCCACGCCCACCGCGAGGGCTACGCCGCCGCCGTCGCCCAACGGGCCCGCCTCTGCCCCTGGGAGCCCAGCCAGCCCCCCGCCGATCGCGTGATCGTGCTCGATCCCGACGAGCCCTGCCCGCCCGAGCTCCGCCTCGCCCCCGGCGGCGCCCTGCTCGCCCCGCGGCGCTGGCTCCCGCCGCCCGGCCTCGTCGAAGATGCCCAGACCGCCAGCCTCCTCGCCGCCCAGGACCCCTATGGAGCCGGGCGACTCAGGCTGTGGCGCCCCGCCGGGCCGCGGCGTGCTGGCTGAGCCAGGCCAGGATGTCGGCCGACTCGAAGAGCGGCGCCTCGTCGATGAAGAGGCAGGGCACCTGCCCCATCCCGGTCGCCGCCATCAGGCTCGCCCGCGCCGAGGGCTCCCGCAGGGTGTCGCGCAGCTCCACCGCCTCGGCGAGGCCGAGCGGCCCCAATTGCCGCATCACCCGCTGACAGTAGGGGCAGGCATCGAACTTGTAGAGCACGAGGCGCGGCGACCCGCCCGGGGCCGGCACCGCCGCCCCCGAGACCGCGCAGTGGGTCGGCGCCGCCGGAGATCCGCTCGCCATCTGCCGAATCGAAGACCACAAGCTCATCGATGCCTCCAGGCCGCGCCCCTAACCCAGGCCCTCGCACCTCCAACCCCTTGGCAGCCGAAGGCCGGTTGAACCAACAACAAGCAGCCCGCGCGGCTCCTCGCAGACCACGGCCAGGCGACAGGCTACAGGAGGAGGCCCACCCCCCGCCCCGCGGAGCCCCCCATGGCCACGCCCTCCCTTCGCGAGATCGCCGAGTCCCTGCCCCGCGACGAGGGGCTCCGCGCCGCCCTCGCCCCCCACCTCATCCCCGGCCCGGCGCCCCACAGCCCCGCCTGGGTCTGGGTCGAAGCCGTCGAGGCCGCGGGCACCCTCTCGGTGCTGAGCCTCCATGGGCCCGGCCTCGAGGCGCTGCGCGCCGATCTCCTCGCCCTCGATGGCCGCTGCTGGGCCGACGGCGGCGATCTCGGGCCCGCGCTGGCCCGCTCCGCCGCCCGCCTCGACGCCGCCCTCGGCCTGGAGCCCCTGGCCGACCTCGCCCGGCGCTACGGCCTGCCCGAGGCCGCTTTCGCCGAGGCCGAAGGCACCCTCATCGCCCAGGATGGCCTGCCCGACGAGCTCCTCGGCCTCACCGTCACCACCCGCGCCGGCGGCTGAGGCCCGATGTCCGCCGCCGATCCCGACTGGCACAGCCTCCTCGCCAGCGCCCCCCTCCTGGGCCCCAGCCCCCAGGCCCGCGCCGACTGGCTCGCCGGCCAGGTCGACTACTGCGTCTGGGCCCTTCGCATCGACGATCCCGCCGTGCTCGACCGCATGGCCACCGTCCAGCGGGCCTTGGGCTCGCTCATCACCCCCTGCCCCCTGGCCGACGCCCACCTCACCCTCTTTGTCGCCGGCTTCCCCAATCCCGCGCCCCAACGCGACGATGACGTCGACCCCGCCGTGCTCCTCGCCCAGGAGGCCGCCCTGGCAGCCCAGGACGCCCCGGCCTTCACCCTGCAGATCGGCGCCGCCCGCAGCTTTCGCAGCGCCCCCTACCTCCAGGTCTTCGATCCCCACGGCGCCCTCGGCCCCTTGCGCGCCGCCCTGGCCCCCTTTCGCGAGCTGCGCTTCGGCCCCTTCACCCCGCACCTCACCCTCGGTCACATCGCCGCCGATGGGCCCGCCGCCCCCCAAACCGCCCCCCTCGCCCCCGTCAACGCGCGGCCCCCCCAGCCCAGCGCCGGGCGCGCCGGCCCCCGCCGCGGCGTGGACGGCCGCCCGCCCCACACCCCCC
>JBEIQK010001128.1:0-1590 GCA_040376505.1 Alphaproteobacteria bacterium
GGCGTTGGCGTCGCTGACGATGGGCTCGGTCACTGCGAGGTAGGCCGACTCCAGGCCCATCTCGTAGTAGTTGCCGCAGACGCCCACCTTCACGAGGTCCGAGAAGAGCTCATCGCCCCCATCGGTCTCCGGCGTGATGTAGGTGCCGCCGTTCAGCTCGCCGCCGGGAGGGATGTCCTCGATCTTGGCGGCGCTGCAGGCGGTCCCGTTGGGGTAGGGGTCGATCACCGAGGTGGTGACCACGCCGATGTGGTAGTCGACATCGCCCTCAACGAAGTAGGTCAGGAACTCGTTGAAGTTGGTCGCCAGCTTGTTCTGGTAGGGCTGCATGGAGCAGGAGTTGTCGACCACCAGCAGCACGTCGACCTCGCCGGCCGGGTTCTGGTAGAAAACATCGTCGCCTTCAAGCTTGTAGAGGCTGTTTTCGGTGCAGCCAAGCGCGAGGAGGGCGACGAGAGCGCTTCGGTTCAGGGCAGGGGACGCAGACATGGGCCCACCAAGGTGTTGATCAAACCCGTTACCCTGCGGCGCGTCGCCCTGCATCCCCTGCGCCAAAGGCCCCATGTCCAGCCCGCCGATTCGCCGTCGCCCCCCCTGGGCCCGCCGCCTCGACGCCCTCTCTGGGGGGCTCCTGCCCCTGGCCCGCCTGCTGCTGCCCCGCCCCGCCGAGGGCGCGCTCTCGACCCTCGCCCGCGCCGATCGCCCCGGCCCGGTCGAGCTGCCGAGCGCCCCCGATCTGCGCGATCCCCTCGAAGAAGGCCGCGCCGCCTTCGCGGTGGGTCGCTACGGCGAGGCCCTCTTCTGGTTTGGACAGCTTTTAGAGGGCGATCCCCGCCACCCTTGGGCCCACCACGGCCGCGCCGACGCCTTGCTCCTCCTCGGAGACGCCGATGGCGCCGCGATCAGCTACCGCAAGGCCGCCGAAGTGCAGCCCCAGGTCGGCCTGCACGCCGCCGGCCTCGCCAACGCCCTGCGCGCCCTGGGTCAGGCCGACGAGGCCGAGGAGGCCTGGCGCCGGGCCCTGCGCCTCGACCCCACGCTCACCTGGATGCGCCCCGACCGCTGAAGTTGGTTAGCAGGGCGCTTCCATTTACCCGACCAGGGACACCGTCATGCTCGAGACCCTCTCCAAGGGCTTCCGCACCGCTCGCCTCAAGCTTCAGGGCAAGGCCGAGCTCTCCGAGGACAACATCGCCAACGCCCTGCGCGACGTGCGGGTGAGCTTGTTGGAGGCCGACGTCGAGCTGTCGGTGGTCAAGGCCTTTCTCGACCGCGTGAAGGCGCGGGCCGTCGGCGAGGTGGTCCAGCTCAAGGCCACCGCCGAGGGGCGCGGAATCCTGCCCGGCATGAAGGTCACGCCGGCCGACCACTTCATCAAGATCTGCCACGACGAGCTGGTGGGCCTGATGGGCCCGGTCGACGGCAGCATCTCCTATGAGGGCAAGCCCACCCTCATCATGATGGTCGGTCTGCAGGGCTCTGGCAAAACCACCACCGCCGGCAAGCTGGCCCGCCGCCTCAAGAGCGAGGGCAAGAACCCCATGCTGGTGGCGGCCGACATCTACCGCCCGGCCGCCATCGATCAGCTCA
>JBEIQK010001001.1:0-2082 GCA_040376505.1 Alphaproteobacteria bacterium
ATCCCCTACGAGGCGGCCACCGACGCCGCCGCCCTGTGCGACTCCCTGATCCCCCGCCTGATGACCGAGTCGGCCGCCGTCGAATCCGCCATCACCGCGGCCAACGTGCTGCCCAGCGTCCTACCCCTCGACGACGACGGCATCCCGCCGACGCCGTCCCGCGCGATCATCCTCCTCACCGACGCGCTCCGCGCCTCTCGCCGCGCCACCGAGCGGGCCAACGAAGCCCTGAACAACGCCAAGGCCGAGGCCGACACCCTGCGCTCGACCCTCGCCGCCACCCAGGCCGACCTCCGGGCCACCGACCGGGCCCGCGACTCCTGGCGCGACGCCGCCGGCACCACCGCCAAAGCCCTCTCCGCCGCCGCCGCCGCCCTGGCCGACGTCGCCGCCATCCGCTGACCCCACCACCCGCCGCGACTGGCCACCGCGGCGGGCCCCACCGGCCACCACAGAGGACCCCATGAGCAACCAGCCCGCCCAGCCCACCGTCTTCGACATCGTCCTGTCTGAGGCCGCCCCCGGCTTCGCCGCCCGCATCCCCAACAAAGCCGCTGCCATCGCCGCCGCCGATCGGTTCGCCGCTGCCATCAGCGCCGGCTTCAACCGCGCGAAGCCCGCCGATCAGAGCGCGTGGCGCGCCTGCGGCCCCGACTCTCTCCGGGCCGCGACCGTCGCCCTGATCGACCTGGGCCTGAACCCCGACCCGGGCGCCCGCGAGGTCTACATCTACCCCCGCGGCGGCCAGCTCATCGTGTCGCCCACCCCGCTCGGCGTCCAGCGCATCTTCGAGGCGGCCGGCTACCGCTGTGACGTGTACCTGTGCGGCGCCCACGACGAAGACGGCCTCGACGTGGCCAACGGCCGCGTGCTGCGCTGGGAGCGCTGCCGCCAGCCGCTCGACTGGGTCGCCAGCCCGAGCACCTGCATCGGCGGCCACGTCCGCCTGTCGCACCTGTCCAGCGGCGAGACTGTCCACGATCTCCACCGATGGATGCCGATCTCGGAGATCGTGAAGCGCGCCAAGGTCAACGGCGCCAAGGGCCCCTGGGAGGGGTGGTGGGACCGCATGGCCGAGAAGACCCTCCTGCACTACATGCTCCGTCTGTCCGGCATCCAACTCTCGGCGTCCGCGTCGACTGTGCTCGACGCCGAGTGGGTCGAGGTGGAGCCCGCCGCCGCGCCCGCCGCCCGGGCCTTCGCCGTCCCCGCCGCGCCCATGCGCCAGATCGAGGCCGCGCCCACCCAGGCCGCCACCCCGGCCGACCCGGTGAAGGCCCTCCGCGCCCAGCGGGCCGCCCTGATCGCCGAGATCGCCGACCTGTCCGGCATCGGCGGCGACGTCGTCGCCCGCGCCCGCGCCGTGATGCGGGCCGCCGGCTGCGCCGAGGTGGCCAACCCCGACGAGGCCGCGCTGTCGACCCAGATCGAGCTGTTGAGCACCTTCCTCGCCGAGGCGAAGGTGGTCGCCGCTGAGCGCGACGGCGCCGCCGAGTCCCGCTGATGAGCCACACCCAGCCGCGCCTGTGGGCCTCGCCCCTCGCGGCTGGGCCCACCCGGGCAGCCGATCCGGCGCCCCGCCCATCCGCCCGCCCCCGGCCGCTGCCTCAGCCCGCAGCGGTCGGGCCCGCCCTCTTCGCTGCCCCCGCCATCATCCAGGGCTGCGACGCCGACATCCTCGACGCCCTCGCCCCTCTCCCCGTCGCCGCCCTCGCCCGCATCGCCGCCGACCCCGCGCAGCCCGCGCGCACCAGGGAGATCGCCGCGTGGGTGCGGGCATGGCGATAGCGCTTGCGCTATTGTCGCGCTTGCGATAGTCTACCATCACCGCGCCCTGACCCGGCGCCCCAGCGGCAGGGCCCCCGGCCGGACCCGCGACCCCGCCCCGGACGGCCATCCGGGCGCCCACGGAGCGCATCCGAGACACCGCAGGGGCGGCACCCCTGCGCCGAGTCGGCGCTGCCCGGTCGCCTCACCGGGCCCTCTCACCACCAGGAGCCAGCGTGCCCACCGACCCCAAGCCCGCCCCCACCCCGATAGCCGAGTTGGCCGCCCGCCCCGGGTGGCGCCGCGACGAGACCG
>JBEIQK010000998.1:0-2088 GCA_040376505.1 Alphaproteobacteria bacterium
GCGCGGCGGGCGGCCGGAGCGGCCTCCGACCTGGAGCTGGCCCTGGCCGAGCTCGACGAGGCGCGGGCGGCGGCCTCCTTCCTCGAGGCCCTGGCGGCCCAGACCGCGGCCCAGGCGACCCTGGCGGCCCTGACCGGCGACGGGGCGGCCTCTGCAACGGGAGATCCACTGCTCGCGGCGCCCCGAGATCGGGGTGGGGGCGAGCGGGCCGACCTGCGCGCCGCGGCCGCGCGTGTAGCGGCGGCGCAGGCGACGCTGACCCAGGAGGGTGCCGAGGCCCTGCCAGCCGTGGGCCTGGGGGTCTTCTGGGAGCAGGAGGCCGGCAGCCGGCGGGTGGGCCCGGCCATCTCGCTGTCGCTGCCGCTCTGGCAGCAGAACGGGGCGGGACGGGCCCAGGCGGCGGCCGACCTTCAGGTGGCCGAGGCCGAGGCGGCATCCCTTCAGGCGCGGGTGGCAGCCGAGCAGCGCGCAGCCGCACGCGGCGCCGCGCTGGGCAGCGCGCTCTCCCCGGGCGTAGAGGCGGCGGCGCAGACGGCCGCGGCGGCGATCGCGGCGGGGCTGGCCTCGGGGCAGCTCGATCCCATCGACGCGGCCCTGCTGCGCGCCCAGGTCTTTGCCGGCCAGCGGGGCTGGTACGCGGCTCGCCTCGCCGAGGCCGAAGGGCGCATCGCCAGGGCCCTGGCCAGCGGGGATCCGGGGCTGCTGGCGCCATGACCCTGCCGATCGCGGCCCCGGCCCTGTGGTGCCTGCTGGCGGCGGCGCTCTTTGGCGCCAGCACGCCGGTCGCGCGGGCGCTGCTCGATAAGCTCGGCCCGCTCACGCTCGCCGGGCTCTTCTACCTTGGCGCGGCGCTGGGGACGGCGCCCTTCGCCCGGGGCGCCGGGGAGACTGTGGCGCGACGACGCGCCGATCGCCTGCGGCTGCTGGGGGCGGTGCTGGCGGGCGGCGTGGTGGGGCCGGTGCTGGTGATGCTGGGACTGCGCGCGGCGCCGGCGGCCTCGGTGGCCCTGTGGCTCAACCTGGAGGCCCCGGCCACGGCCCTGCTGGGCTGGGCCTTCTTTCGCGAGCAGGTCGACCGGCGAACCTGGGCTGCAGCGGCCCTGGTTTGGGTGGCCAGCGTGGGCCTCGCGGCACCCGACGGCTTCTCGGGGGGCCTGGGGGCGCTGCTGGTGCTGGGGGGCTGCCTCGCCTGGGGCCTCGACAACAACCTGACCGCGGTGATCGATGGCTTCACGCCGGCCCAGACCACCTTCGTCAAGGGGCTGGTGGCGGGGCTGGTCAACCTGGGGCTGGCGGCCGCCTTGGGCGAGGCGGCGCCACCGCTCCGCGCCGCGGCGGTGGCGTTGGTCGTCGGGATCTTCGCCTATGGAGCCTCGATCGTGCTCTATGTGGCGGGCGCCCAGCAGTTGGGCGCGACCCGGGCCCAGATGATCTTCGCCACGGCGCCCTTCTGGGGGGTGGGCCTGGCCTGGTTGGGGCTGGGTGAGGCGGCAGAGCCTGCACAGTTGGGGGCGGCGCTGGGGATGGTGCTGGCGCTGGGGCTGCTCTTCACCGAACGCCACAGCCACCTGCACGAACACGAGGCCGAGCGACACACCCACTGGCATCGGCATGACGATGGGCACCACGCGCACAGCCACCCCGGGATGCCGCGCTGGGGCTGGCACATTCACGAGCACGACCACGAGCCGCTGCGCCACACGCATCCGCACCGGCCAGACCTTCACCATCGGCACCGTCATGAGGGTGGAGAGGGGGACTGACCGCTGGGGGGTGCTGGCATCGGGATCTCATGAGGAGATGCCGGGGAAGATGCAGGTACGACCGTAGCCGTCGACGTCCTCGCCGCCGCGGCCATCGAGGTGGCCGGCGCTGGCCCGGTGGATCGCATCCATGTCGATCTGGCCGGCGAGCGACTCCTCCGCGCCCGCACCTCCCACCTGGATTCCCTCGGTCAGCGCCTCGCCGAGCCCCGGGTCGCGCCGCGTTTGCGTGGCGAACTGCAATGGCATGACCAAAATCGGTGGTGCGATGGCAGTTGCGCACGGAACCGAGGCCAAAATCGGCCACCACATGGCCGTTGCGCAC
>JBEIQK010001000.1:0-2084 GCA_040376505.1 Alphaproteobacteria bacterium
CGGCCCCCACGACGATGCTGAGCACATCAGGGTAGGGGCCAAAGGTGAGCGGCGCCCAGTCGCCCAGCATGGCGCTCACCGGCTCGTCGCTCGGCCGCAGGATGTGGAGCCGTCCGCCCACGCCGGGGTGGGGATTGTCCATGTCCACCGACTCGACCTTGTGGCAGACATCGCAATGAACCCCGCGATCATACGCCACCCCCTCCGCCTCCAAGAGGCCGCGCCCGCCGAGCTCGCCATCGATTCCAGGCGCGTGGCAGTCGGCGCAGCCGCCGGTGTTGGTGGCGAGGCTGTCGCAGTCTCCGGCGACACAGTCGTTGAGCGCCGGCAGGGCGCCCAGCCCCAGGTAGCAGCGCTCGCCTTCGCCCCCGCCCGGCAGGAGGCCGCCCCGCCAGACGCCCCCAGCCTCTTCGCAGCGGGCAGCGTCGGCGAAGGCGGCGGCGGCCCCGGCGAAGAGGTCCTGCACGACGGGGTTGCTGGCGGCCCGGCTGTGAGGGCTGGCATACCAGTCGGCCAGGATCGCCGTGTGGCAGTGGCCGCAGGCGCCGGTATTGTTCACCTCATCGGGCGTGCCCGGGTTGTGAAAGACATAGTCGAGGTTGTCGACCGTCGAAAAGCGCTCCAGCTCGATGAGCAGGGCGCCTGCGACCAGATCATCCTCGTAGAGCTCGCCGCCGCCGATCCGCGCCTCGGGGTGAGAGGCCGCCACCGCCACAGCGCCCATCACCGACAGGTCCAGGCTCACGGCGGCCTGACCAGCGGCGTCGGTGCGCCAGGAGAGGCCGGCCCCCGGTTGGGTCAGCAACACGTCGGCGGCCGGCGTGCCGTCCAGGGTGACCGTCACCAGCAGGCTGGCCATCTCCTCGTGGGCGCCATGACCGCTGTCATGCGCGCTGTGGCCGCTGTCCTGGCCGCCCCCCGGCGGGGAGCCCGTAGAAGAGCCCCCATGGTTCATGCAACCCAAGAGCAACGAGAGGATCGAGCAGCGCGGCATCCTCACCTCCGGCCTCCCCTGTAACCAACCGGGCGGGAGCGGTGCGCGAGCGAGACATGAAACATGCGTAACAAAGCCGTAACGCCGTGATTCAGCCAAGCTCTATGTGCAGCGCGCCCTCCAGCTCGGGGCTGCGCCAGACAAAGCCCCGCTCCTTCAAGCGCCCAGGCGCGACGCGGGCGCCGGCCAGCAGCAGCTCCTCGGCCATCTCGCCAAAGGCGAGGCGCATCGCGAAGGCGGGCGTGGGCAGCACCGCCGGCCGGCTCAGCACCCGGCCCAACACCCGGGCGAAGTCGGCCTGCCGCAGCGGGTTGGGGCTCACGGCGTTCACCACCCCCGACAGGCCTTCGTCCCACAGCGCGCGCAGGATCACGTCGAGGAGGTCGTCCATGCCGATCCAGCTCTGCCACTGCCGCCCCGTGCCCACCGGCCCGCCGGCCCCACCCTGGTAGACCGGCACCAGTTGCCCCAGCGCGCCGCCCTTGCGGGCCATGACGATGCCGATGCGCAGGTGCACCACCCGGATGCCAACGGCCCGAGCGGCGTCGGCGGCGGCCTCCCACTGGCGACAGACCTCGGCGGCGAAGCCGCCCCCCAGGGGAGAGGACTCGTCGAGGATGGCGTCTCCGCCGTCACCATAGTAGCCAATGCCGCTCGCCACCACCAGGGTGCGCGGCCCCCCCTCGCAGGCGGCCATCGTCTCGGCCAGCAGGCGGGTGGAAAGCACGCGACTGTCCATCACCTCCTTGCGCCAGGCCTCCGTCCAACGCTCGGCGATGTTGGCCCCGGCGAGGTGTACCACGGCGTCGAGGCCGCGCAGGTGGGCGCCGTCGAGCTGGCCGCGGGCCGGGTCCCAGGGGATGTCGCCGCCCTTGCCGGCCCGGCCGAAGGCCTTCACGCCATGGCCGCCCGCGGTGAGGTAGGGCATCAGCGCAGTCCCGACGAGGCCGGTGGCGCCCGTAACCCCCACCTGCAAGGCCCGCGGCGTCTCGGCATGACGCGCGAGATCGTGTCGGGTGCGGTGGTGGCGCAGGGCGAAGACGCTGGCCAGGGTGCGGGCGGCGAAGCCATCGGCGGCAAAAGCGAGCGC
>JBEIQK010001076.1:0-1800 GCA_040376505.1 Alphaproteobacteria bacterium
AGGCGGATCACCCAGGCCGCCACCTCGCCGAGGCCGTCTCGGGCGGCCAGATCGGGCGCCCGCCGCTCGATCTCGGCGTCCAAGGCGGCGGCCCGCAGCCCGCTCACCCGGTAGGGCAGGGCGAGGGCCGCTTCGACCTTTTCGACGCTCTCCGGGCGGCTGACCTCGCTCCACCGCAGTGCGCGGGCGAAGACGGCCGCGGAGGCCAGCAGCGCAAGAAGGCCCATCGCCAGCGGCCCGCTGAGGCCCCCGGTGAGCTGAACCGCCGCCCAGGCCCCGAGCCCCATGCCCAGGGCGCCGAGCAGGCCGCCCTGAACGAGGGTGTGCCGATCGGTCTTCTCATCGCGGAGGGCCAGGGCCCCGCCCACAAAGCCCGCGGCCAACAGGGCGCCCGGCCCCAAGGCCAGCGGGCTGAACGGGCTGCCGAGCTGCGACCGCTCCACGAGGGCGCCGAGGTAGCCCGCGCCCACGACCCCGGCCGCCGCGCCCACCCGCGCGGGCAGGGCGCCGCGCAGGCTGGCCGCGACGCCAAGGCCCAGGGCCAGGAGGGTCTGGGGCAGCGCGTAGCCGGGGAGGGGCCACAGGCTGAAGAGCGCGACGGTGGCCACCCAGCGAAGCTGGACGGCCGGCGCCTCGGCCAGCCCGACCGTGGAGAGGGTGGCGCGGGCGAGGGTGCGGATCGGCGGGGCTTCAGCGGGCTTCATCGCGGGAGATCCTCTTGGCGCGCTTGGCCTGGAGCTGCCCGGCGGCGCTCGACGCCGGAGCGGCTTCGAAATTGCGGGCCTCGGTGGCGTAGTCGCGGGCAGCGCCGCTCAGTCGGGGGGCCTGGTAGGTGACGGCGCCTCGCTCCAACAGGTCTTCGGCCTCCTTCATCAAGGCCTGGTTGGTGGTGAGGTCGCCGCGCTTCCAGGCCTGGGAGCTGGCCTCCAGCAGGTCGGCGTAGCGCGCCCGCAGCGCCTTCTCGGCGAGGTCGCTGTGCACCGAGGTCTCGACCTCGCGGCGGGAGGCGACGCCAACCAGGGCGGCGTTCGCCTGTTCGGCGCAGCGGCGGCCGTCGTCGGGGTCGAGGTAGCGCACCGTGGCGGTCGCCAGGGGACGGGCTCCCGCCTCGCCGGCGGGGACCCGCACGCGGGCGACGATCTTGCGGGACTCTCCGCCGTGTACGTCGCCCAGGTAGATGCTGGCCCCCTGGCCGGATCGCTCGGCCTCGTAGCCGTAGACGTCGAGGAGCTCGACACCGGGGCCCATCGTCAGCTCCACCCGGGTCTGCCGGCCGGCCACGGCGCCCAGGCGCTCCAGCTCGCTCGAGAAGAAGCGGCCGAGCTCGCCGGGGGCGTCGACGAACTGGTAGCCGCCGCCGCCGGCGTCGCTCAGGGTGGCGAGGAGGTCTTCGTTGAAGTCGAGGCCGAGCCCAATGGTGCTGACCGAGACCCCATCGGTCACGCGCGAGGCGGCCAGGGCCCGAAAGGCGCGCGGCTCGGTCTCGCCGATGTTGGCCTGCCCGTCGGAGAGCAGCACCACGCGCTGCACCTCCGCCGAGCCCCCCTCGGGGAGCAGGCCGATCCCCATCGCGAGGCCGGCGTAAAGGTTGGTGCCGCCCGACGGCCGCAGGGGCATGAAGCCGACGAGATCGCGGCCCCAGTGGGCGACCGGGGTGAGCGGCGCGCGCAGCTCAGCGCGGTCGTTGAAGACGACAAAGCCCAGCTTGTCGTCGTCGCGGAGCTGGTTGCGCAGCTCTTCCAGGCCGCGGGTGGCCCCTTCGATCTTGCCCTGCTCCGACATCGAGCCCGAGAGATCGAG
>JBEIQK010000718.1:0-3429 GCA_040376505.1 Alphaproteobacteria bacterium
AGCGCGTGAACAGGGCGTCGAGGGCCTCAAAGGCGGCGGTCCGCAGGGCGCTGGCCTCTGCGGCGACGGCCTGGGGCTCCTCATCGACGCGGGTCTGTAGCTCGAAGATCTGTTCGAGGAAGTCTGGGTCGATGGCGCGGTCGCGCTCGTCGGGCTCGGCCTTGCCGGTGGCCAGAAAGCGGGCGCGCGTGGTTGGATCGCGCAGCACCCGGCGGGCCTCGTTGAGGGAGGCGGTCCACTGGAGGCTCATGCGCCGCTCCACCGCCGGGCGGCTGGCGAAGCGATCGGGGTGGACCTTCCGCGAGAGCGCACGCCAGGCCTCTTCGATTTCGCGGGCCTCGATGTGGTAGCGGCGCGGCAGGCCGATCACCGCGTAGTGATCGGCCGCGCCGGCGAGAGGCTGAATGCTGCCGCATCCGACACAGACGGGGCCCTGCACCGCCTCCTGGCACTTCCAACAACCCATCTGCGCACCGGCGCCTAGAGGCGAAAGGAGTCCCCGCAGGAGCAGGACGTCGTGGACAGCGGGTTCTTGAAGACGAAGCCGGTTTTGGCCATCGACTTCTCAAAGTCCAGCTCAGAGCCATTGATGAAGAGGTAGGACTTACGATCCACGGCGATCTTGATGGAGCCGTCGTGGAACTCGAAGATCTTGTCTTTGGGCTCAGTGCTGTCGACGAGGTCCATGTAGTAGGACAGCCCCGAGCAGCCGCCGCCGCGAACGCCGACGCGGAGCACCGCCTCGGGGGTCTGGCGCTTCTTCTTGATGGACAGCACCCGCTCGGCGGCGGCGGCGCTGATGGTGATCGCCATGGGGTTGCTCCTTGGTCGGGCTCAGGCGAGGGCCGGCAGGCCCTTCTTGCGACGGTAATCCGCGATGGCGGCCTTGACCGCATCCTCGGCCAGCACCGAGCAGTGGATCTTCACCGGGGGAAGGGCCAGCTCTTCGGCGATGTCGGAATTCTTGATCTGGGCGGCCTCTTCGATGGTCTTGCCCTTCACCAGGGTGGTGACCAGCGAGGAGCTGGCGATGGCCGAGCCGCAGCCGAAGGTCTTGAAGCGGGCGTCTTCGATGATGCCGTCGTCGTTGATCTTGAGCTGGAGCTTCATCACGTCGCCGCAGGCCGGCGCGCCGACGAGGCCGGTGCCCACATCATCGGCGTTCTTGTCGAAGCTGCCGACGTTCTGGGGGTTCTCGTAGTGGTCAACGACCTTCTGGGAGTAGGCCATGGTGTGTCCTCGGTTCAGGAAAGGGGGTTTAGTGGGCTTCCCACTGGATGCTCTTGAGGTCGATGCCCTCTTTGACCATCTCGTACAGCGGGCTCATCTCGCGCAGCCAGCGCACCTTTTCGGTGATCAGGGCGATCGCGTGGTCGATCTCTTCTTCGGTGGTGAAGCGGCCGACGCCGAGACGGATGCTGGTGTGGGCCAGCTCGACGTCGACGCCCATGGCGCGCAACACATAGGAGGGCTCCAGGCTGGCGCTGGTGCAGGCGCTGCCCGAGGAGCAGGCGATCTCCTTGATGCCCATCATCATCGCCTCGCCCTCGACGTAGGCAAAGCTCACGTTGAGGTTGTTGGGCAGCCGGTGCTCCCAGGAGCCGTTGAGGTACAGCTCGTCGAGGTTGGCCTGCAGGGCGGTCCACAGCTTGTCGCGCAGGCGGCACTCGCGCTCGATCTCGCCGTTCTTGAGGTCGAGGGCGGCCAGCTCGGCGGCCTTGCCGAGACCGACGATCTGATGGGTGGCCAGGGTGCCCGACCGCATGCCGCGCTCGTGACCGCCGCCGTCCATCTGCGACTGGACACGAACCCGGGGGCGGCCGCGGCGGACGTAGAGGGCGCCGACACCCTTGGGACCGTACATCTTGTGGGCGGAGATGCTGACGAGGTCGACGTTCATCTCGGTGACGTCGAAGGGCACCTTGCCGAGACCCTGCACGGCGTCGACGTGGAAGACCACGCCGCGCGAGCGACAGAGCGCGCCGATCTGGGCGATGGGCTGCACAGTGCCCACCTCGTTGTTGGCGAACATCACGCTCACGAGCACGGTGTCGGGCCGGATGGCGGCAGCGAGCTCTTCGAGGGAGATGAAGCCCTCTTTGTCGACGCCGAGGTAGGTGACCTCCCAACCGTCGCGCTCCAGGGCGTGGCAGCTGTCGAGGACAGCCTTGTGCTCGGTGGTCACCGTGATGAGGTGCTTGCCCTTGTCGACGTACTGCTGGGCCACGCCCTTGATGGCGAGGTTGTTGGACTCGGTTGCCCCCGACGTAAAGACGATCTCCTTGGCGCTGGCGCCGATCAGGGCGGCCACCTGCTCGCGGGCCAGCTCCACGCCCTCCTTGGCCTCCCAACCGTAGCTGTGGTTGCGGCTGGCGGCGTTGCCGAACTTGCCGGTAAGGTAGGGCACCATCGCCTCGACCACCCGGGGGTCGCAGGGGGTGGTGGCGTTGTTGTCGAGGTAGATCGGGAATTTCATGGGTTCCTCGTTTCCGGCCCGGAGGCGGGCCGGGGGTCGTGGACGGCGGCGATGAGCGGCGGCGGCTGGGCGCCCTGGTGATCGCCGTCGTTGCAGGAGGGGCAGGCGGTGCGCGGGGTGGCCGGGGCGCAAGCCTGACAGGCGTGCAGGTAGGAGAGGCTCTCCTTCAGCTCTTTTTCGAGGAGCTGGAGGCGGGAGATCGACTGGCGGGTCTCGATCAGCTTCTTGGCGTAGAAGGTGCGGAGCTGATCCATCGCCGCCGGACCCTGCTCTTCGGCGCGCAGGGTGGAGAGGAAGGCGCGGATGTCGGCCAGCGAGAAGCCAAGCTCTTGGAGGCGGTCAATCCACTGGATGCGCAGCAGCGCGTTGTCGTCGTACTCGCGAAAGCCGCCGGTGGTGCGCGAGATGGGCTCCAGCAGGCCCATCTCCTCGTAGAATCGCACGGCGCGCACGGTCTTTCCGCTGCGCTCGGCCAGTTCGCCCACGCGCAGCAAGCCGCAGCGAGGCTCGACGGCGGAGGGGGCGGAGGGCTGGGCGGCGCGGCTCATGGCGGGCTGGTAACGCACCCTGCCGCGCACGGAAGAGTTCAGCGTGCAAAATCTCCCGCGCGCGGAAGGTTCGGCGCCGGGCGCTGGAGCTGCGGCAGGAGGTGGCGAAGGGAGATGCCCCGCAAGGCAGAGGGGCGGGCGGGGCGCCGGTGGACCGGCTCCCAGTCGCCGTAAGGGGTGAATCGGCGAATGGACAGTCGCTGGCCATCGCTGGTGATCTCGACGGCGCCGTCGGTGTCGGTGCGGTAGAGCGCGCTTGCGGCCCAGGCGTGGACAGTCTGCGGGCGGGGGTGCCGGTAGCGGTTGTCGGGCCCGCAGGGGATGACGGCGACGTCGGCCTGCAGGGCCCGAACAAAGTCCGGCGTGGAGCTGCTGTGGCTGCCGTGGTGGGGCACCTTCACCACG
>JBEIQK010001087.1:0-1739 GCA_040376505.1 Alphaproteobacteria bacterium
AGGTCTTCTCGGCGGCGCGCAGGCCCTCGTAGCCGGTGTGGGCCCAGGGGTCGGCGCGGTGCAGCGGGCAGGCCGGCAGGTGCTGGAGGTAGGGCTCCAGGCGCATCAGGCGCTGCCAGTCGGAGACGAGGCCGGCGAGCTGGCG
Organism: Alphaproteobacteria bacterium; assembly: GCA_040376505.1. GTDB lineage: Bacteria > Myxococcota_A > UBA796 > UBA796 > UBA2385 > JBEIQK01. The sequence continues at coordinate 146 of JBEIQK010001087.1, forward strand.
GCGCGTGAAGCGGCCGGCGCCAGGCGGGCGGCCCAGCTCTTCGGCCAGCCGACGGGCGAGGTTGTGGTTCTGGGGCGCCGGCGGCGGGCCCGGGGGTGCGGCGCGGCTGGGGTCGGCCTGGGCCTCGCGAAAGCGCAGGAGGCGGTCCAGCTCGTCGAGGACGGCGCGGAGGTCTTCGCCGTCGAGGTTGGCCTCGCCGAAGGGGCGCGCGAGGAGCTGGCGGAGGCGCTGGCGGGCTTCGAGGGGGTCGCGGGTCATGGGTTGGGTGTACTGAATGGCTGTTGCGATGGCAAGCCAACGGATGTCCGGGGGGACTTGGGTGTGGTAGGATGGGCATATTGTGGGTGTGGAGGGTATCGTGACTTGTGTGTGGTGGGTGCTGAATAAATAGACAGACATGGGTGCGAGGGGCCAGGCCTTGGGTTCGTCTCGGCTGGAGATTCGGTCCGAACCGGCCGTCACCTCACCACCGGGGAGCCCCTTCGACCGCTGCAAAGCCAGTCGACGGCCGCGGCGGATCAACCGTACGAGTCGAGGAAGGTCTCTCGATTGGAGGATGCGCCCAACCCGGGATCGTGGCAAGCCCCCACCTTGAGGAGACCCCCAGTCTTCGTGAGCGATCACTTCGCTCTGCATTGTGGCTCTTGTAATACCCTTGTACGATCAAACAGAGCCCTGCAGAGCTACGCTTGAAAGCATGGAAACACCCAAGCCGCACATCCACCGTAGCCCCGTACCCGACCTGCTCTTTGCAGAGGATCGCGCCCAGCGGATCGGTGATCTTCAGGGGGCCGGCCCACAGCCAGACCTCTGTCGACACCCCGAGGCCCTGCGCCCCGAGACGCCCCTGCACCGCATCACGGTCTTTGTGAGCTATCGCTGCAATCTGCAGTGCGGCTTTTGTAAGACCATTGTACGATCGGCCGAAGACCTGCGGGCCCTGCCCCAGCGCGCCGTGTCGATGGACCTTGAAGCCTTTCGGCGACTGTTGGCCACCCACGCGGGCACGCCGATCGAGCACCTGCACCTGACGGGGGGCGAGGCCAGCCTGAGCGCCGCGTTGGGCGACATGATCGGGGCGGCGCGGGCGCACGGCGTGCGGTGGATCAGCATGACCACCAATGGGACCCAGGCGCCCGAGGTGTACGAAGGGCTGGTGCGGGCAGGCCTGGACGAGCTGCGTGTCTCCCTCGATCCGAGCCACCAGCAGGGGGCGCGGGCGGGGTCGGCGGCCGTGGAGGGGCCGGCCCCGGCGCGGAGCGAACGGACCCTGGCCCACCTCGCGGCGATGCGAAAGGCGGGGGCGCCCTTTCATCTGATCGTGAACTCGGTGGTGGAGCCAGACGGGGTGGAGGGGCTGGCGGAGCGCCTGCGGGGCTTGCTCGCCTCAGGGGCCGATGACATCAAGCTCATCACGGCGGTAGACGAGCTGGTGGCCCTGGGCCAACACGCGCAGCGGGAGCGGGTGATGGGCGCGCTGGCCGGGCTCTTGGACGGGCTGCCCTTCGATCGTTTTCCCCTGTTGCGGCGCAAGGTGTACACCGTCTTGTCGCCGGCGGCGATTGGACTGGAGTCGGTTGACGCGGCGGTGCCC
>JBEIQK010000050.1:0-16054 GCA_040376505.1 Alphaproteobacteria bacterium
TCGACCGCAAGAGCAACGAGCGCATCCTGGTCTTCGACCTCGGCGGCGGCACCTTCGACATCAGCATCCTCGAGCTCGATGGCGGCGTCTTTCAGGTCAAGGCCACCAACGGTGACACCTTCCTGGGCGGCGAAGACTTCGACAACCTGTTGGTCGAGCACCTGCTCAAGCGCTTTGTCAAGCAGGCCAACATCGACCTGCGCGGCGACAAGGTCGCCATGCAGCGCCTCAAGGAGGCGGCCGAAAAAGCCAAGCACGAGCTGTCGACGGCCGAAGAGACCGACGTCAACCTGCCCTTCCTGGCCAGCTCGGGCGGCGTGCCGGTGCACCTCGTCGAGACCATCGACCGCGCCATGCTCGAATCCCTGGTCGAGCCGCTGATCGAGCGCCTCGAAGGGCCCTGCGTGCGCTGTATGGAAGACGCGGGCGTGCGCCCCCAGGACCTCGACGCCGTGCTGCTTGTCGGCGGCATGACCCGCATGCCGCGCGTGCAGCGCAAGGTGGCCCAGGTCTTCCGCCGCGAGCCCGAGCGCGGCATCAACCCCGACGAGGTGGTGGCGGTCGGCGCCGCCATCCAGGCGAGCGTGCTGCAGGGCGAGGTGAAGGACGTCCTCCTCCTCGACGTGACGCCGCTCACCGTCGGCATCGAGATCAAGGGCGGGCTGATGGAGCCGGTCATCCCGCGCAACACCACCATCCCCTGCCGCAAGTCCAAGATCTTCACCACCGCCGTCGACGGCCAGGACATGGTGCGGGTCAACATCGTGCAGGGCGAGCGCGACATGGTCGAGGGCAACAAGAGCCTCGGCAAGCTCGAGCTGCACGGACTGCCCCCCTCGCCGCGCGGCGTGCCCGAGATCGAGGTCACCTTCGAGATCGACGCCAACGGCATCATGCACGTGCGCGCCAAGGATCTGGGCACCGGCAAGGCCCAATCGATGCGCATCGTCTCGTCTTCTGGCCTCACCGACGGTGAGATCGCCCAGATGGTCGAAGACGCCGATCTGTACCGGGCCGAAGACAAGCGCCGCCGCGAGGTGGCCGAGTCCAAGAACAAGCTCGACGGCCTCATCTACAACACCAGCCGCTCCTTCGAGGAATTCGGCGACAACCTCGATCCCGACGCCCGCGACGCCCTGCAACAGGCGCTCACCGAGGCCGAAGGGGCGATGGAGAGCAGCGAGCTCGACGTGGTCGAGGGCGCCCACGACGCCCTCTTCGAGGCGGCCCAGCGCCTCGCCGAGGCCATCTACGGTGGTCTGCGCGAGTCGATCGCCAACGAAGGCGAGGCCGGGTGGGGCGATCGCGGCGAGGAAGATAGGACCGGGGGCTGAATTTCCCCTGCCCCGGAGGGCCCCGTGTCCGCCCGTCGTGACTACTACGCCGTCCTCGGTGTCTCCAAAGAGGCCTCCCTGGAGGAGATCAAGAAGGCGTTTCGCGGGTTGGCGCTGGAGTTCCACCCCGATCGCAACCCCGATGATCCCGCCGCCGAGCAGCGCTTTCGCGAGGCCACCGAGGCCTACAAGACCCTCTCCGACGCCGAGCAGCGGGCCCGCTACGACCGCCTGGGCCCCTTCTTTCGGCCCGACGGTCGCCCGCCGACGCCCGAAGACATCAACGAGCTGGTGTCCGACACCCTCTCCGGCCTCTTTCGCAAAAAGCGCGACGGCCGCGGCGAAGACCTCAAGTACCAGCTCTCGGTCAGCCTCGAAGAGGTCGGGTCTGGCGCCGAGCGCACCATCGACCTGCGCAGACAGTCCCCCTGTAAGGTCTGCGAGGCCAGCGGGGCCGACCCCGACGAGGGGCGCAAGCGCTGCGAAGCCTGCGAGGGCACCGGCAAGGCGGCCACCCGCCGGGTCTTCCGCACCGACTGTCCACGCTGTGATGGCAAGGGCTGGTTGCGGGTGAAGAAGTGCAAGAACTGTGACGGTGCCGGCGTGCGCGAGCACATGGAGCGGCTCAAGATCCGCATCCCAGCGGGAGTGGCGACCGGCCAGAAGCTCAAGGTGCGCGGCAAGGGCAACACCCCCAAGGGCGGCGGCACCCCCGGCGATCTGTTTGTGCTGGTCAACGTGGAGGACCACCCCCTCTTCCGCCGCCGGGGGGCCGACCTCTTCTGTGATCTGCCCCTGCTCTTCTCCGAAGCCGCCCTGGGCACCGACCTCCCCGTGCCCACCCTCGATGGACAGACCACCATCCGGGTGGCGCCCGGCACCGCCTCGGGCAAGGTGCTTCGCCTCTCCGGTCGCGGCCTCGTGCGCCCCGAGGGCGGGCGCGGCGACCTCCACTACACCGTGGTGGTCGAGGTCCCCGAGGCCCTGAACGCCGAGCAGCGGGCCAGCGTCAAGGTGCTCAGCGAACGCCTGGGGGCGGATGCCCACCCCCGCCGGCGAGAATATGACGCCGCCCTGCGTCAGCGAACCTGAGCCCCGAGATCGCTCGTGAAACGCCTTCCCGCCGCCCTCTTCCTCGCTGCCCTCGCCCTGTGGCCGCACCATGGGGAGGGCAAGCCCGCCCCCAAGCCGCCCGCCCTGGTGTTGGAGGCCGAAGAGATCGGCGCCACCAACCGCATGGCCGGCATCGCGAAGCTGGAAGAGTACCTCGCCGGAAAGACCGATGCCGACGTACGCCCTTGGGCGATGGTCTGGGCCGGCGAGCAGCGCCGCCTCGCCAACGATCGCACCGTGGCCCGGGCCTGGTTTGAGCGGGCCGCCGCGGAGTACCCAAGCCACCCGGTCAAGGCCGGCGCCCTGGTGGGAATGGTGCTGGTCGACGCCGAAATGGGCCTGTCGGGCAACGCGATCGCCACCCTGTCCATGGCCGACGACAAGAGCCTGCCCGACACGATGAACGCCGACCGCTACCGGGTGCTCACCCGCGACGCGGTCACCAGCGGCATGAGCGGCCCCAAGGTGCGCGACCTGGCCCGCAAGGCCCTCGCCTTCGCCGCCGACGATCCCGACGTGCTGGCCCGCGTCAGCGCCGACATCGGCCCGCTGGCCAGCGACGAGAAGGGAAAGCCCCGCGAGCTGCCCACCGAAGTGCCGATGGCCAACGCCGAAGACACCGCGCTGGCCCGCCTGCGGGCCGACCTCGCCGCCGACAAGTACGAGGCGGTGAAGGAGTCAGGGCGCACCTTCTTGGCGAGCTGGCCCGACAGTCCCTACGCCAAAGAGGTGGGCTACCTGATCCGCCGCGCCGACGCCAAAGATCCGGCGGTGGCCGGCCGCGTCGGCGTGCTGCTGCCCCAGGCCGGCAAGTACACCCAGGTGAGCGAGCGCATCCGCGAGATGGTCGACTTCGCCAACCGCTCGCTGGGCGGAAAGCTGGAGCTGGTCTACTTCAACACCGGCGACGAGACCGGCGACCCGGTCAAGGGCATCGAAGAGCTGGTGCTGCAAAAGGGCTGCGTGGCGCTGCTGGGGCCGATGCTGAAAGAGCACATCAAGCCCGCCGCCGAGGCGGCCCAAGGCCTTGGGGTGCCCCTCGTCACGCTGAACCAGACCCAGGACCCCCAGTCGGCGGGCGACTTCACCTTTCGCGCCTTTCTGCCGGTCGATCAGCAGGTCGAAGCCCTGCTGAATCACGCCATGAACACCCGCGGGCTCAGCAGCTTCGCCATTCTGCACCCCCGCAACCCCTACGGGGAGGGCGCCCGCGACGCCTTCGCCGCGGCGGTGGAGCGCCGGGGCGGCAAGGTTGGCCGCGTGGTCAGCTACGATCCCAACGCCAAGAGCTTCCTGGGCGCGGCCCGCGAGCTGGCCTCCCGCGACTACAAGGCCGGCGCCGCCGAGCTCGCCCGCCTGCGGTCCCAGGCCAAGGCCAAAGGCATGGACCCGGCCAAGGTGGTGCTGCCGCCCAGCGTGGAATTCCAGGCCATCTTCATCCCCGACGCCTGGCAGCGGGCCAGCCTCGTGGCCAGCGCCCTCGCCTATGAAGAGTTCCCCGTGGGCAAATTCCGCCCCCAATGGGGCATGGAACCGCTGCTGCTGCTCGGGCTCAACGGCTGGAACAACCCGGAGATCGGCAAGGCCGGCGGCGACTACATGCAGGGCGCCGTCTTCGTCGACGCGTTTTTGCCCACCAGCACCAGCCCCGACATCGAGTCCTTCGTCGACGCCTACAAGTCGGCCTTCAACCGCCGCCCCGACGTGATCGACGCCACCACCTACGACGCCGTGCGGCTGCTCAACGCCGCGGTGATCGCCGGCGGCACCGACCGCGACGCCATCCGCAAAGAGCTCTCCGAGGCGAAGATCGACCGACCGGTGGCCGGCGGCGACCACTTCGGCGCCGATCGCGACGTCGAACGCACCCTGCTGGTGCTCACCATCGACGGCAACTCGATCCGCCCCTGGGCGACCCCCGAGGAGCTGGCGGCGCCCTGATGGGCTCTCCCGAACCCGACCCTGACGGTCAGACCGGCGAACACCGGCGCCTCGCGCAGCTCCTCGCCGGCCGGCGCCCCCCTTCGACCGGGCTGTTGCAGGTCGACCTCGGCGACGACTGCGCCGTGCTGGCCGACGGCACCGCCCTCACCGTCGACACGATGGTGCAGGGGGTCCACTGGGACCACCGCCTGGACCCGGCCGACCTCGGCTGGAAGCTGGTGGCGGTCAACGCCTCGGATCTGGGGGCGATGGGGGCGCGGCCGGCCTGGGCGCTGCTCAGCCTGAGCCTGCCCCGCGAGCTCGATCCCGCCTGGCTCCCCGCCTTCTCGAGGGGCCTGCACGAGGGGCTCGGCGCCTTCGGCCTCAGCCTGATCGGCGGCGACACCACCACCAGCCCCGGTCCGATCGCGCTCTCCCTCACCGTGGGGGGGCGGGTCCTGCGCCCGGTGCGACGCGGCGGCGGTCGGGCCGGCGACGTGCTCTGGGTGAGCGGCCGCCTCGGCGCCTCGGCCCGGGGCTTCTTTCAGGGCGGGGCCGCCTGGGCCGATCACGCCCGCCCGCGCCCGCCGGTGGCCCTCGGGGTGGCCCTGGCCGAGGCTGGCCTCGCCCGGGCGATGATGGACCTCTCCGACGGCCTGCACGCCGACCTCAACCGGCTCTGCGCCGCCTGCGGCCTGGGGGCCGAGATCGATCCGGCCGCCCTGCCCTTGGCGCCCGGTCTCGCCGATGAGGCCGACGCCATGGCGCTCGCCGTGGCCTGGGGCGAGGACTACGAGCTGCTCTTCGCCGCCGCCCCCGAGGATGGGCCCGCGATCGAGGCCCTCAGCCGCTCGCTGGGGGTGGCGGTGCAGCCGATCGGCGCCCTCTGCCCCGCGCTTGGGGCCCGCCTTCGCGGGAGCGCGTGGCCCGCGCCCCTCTTCTCTCACTTCGGGGCCCCCCGATGAGCGCCCAACTCGACGCCCTCGTCGCGGCGCTGTCGGCCCTGCACCTGCGTCCAGCCTGGGGCCTGGGCCTCGCGCTGCTCCTGCTGCTGGGATCGGCCTTCTTCTCCAGCGCCGAGACGGCGCTCTTCAGCCTGCAGCCCCTCGACCGCGAGGGCCTCAGCCCCTCGGCCCGCGCCCGCGTCAACGCCCTGCTGGCCAGCCCCCGGCGCACCATCGCCAGCATCCTGATCGGCAATGAGAGCGTCAACATCGCCTTCTCCGCTGTGTCGGCCGGCGTACTGCTCACGCTCTTTCCCGAGCGGCCCTGGCTCAACCTGCTGGTGGTGCCGCCCTTTTTGCTGCTCTTTGGAGAGGTGGGGCCCAAGGTGCTGGCCCTGCGCTACAACCGGCGCCTCGCCCCGCTGATCGCCGTGCCCTTGTCGGTGTTCTCAACGCTGGTGCGCCCGGTGCGCGGCGCGCTCACCGTCTTCGCCGACGCCGCCCTGCGCCTCACCGGCGGCGACACGGCGCCACAGTCCTCCACCCTCGGAGAAGAGGTCCTGCGGGAGCTGCTCGAGCGCGGTCGGCGCCAGGGCTCGCTGCGCGAGGTGGAGCAGGAGGTGCTGCACCGCGTCTTCTCCTTCGGTGACCTGACCGTGAACCGCCTGATGACCCCGCGCCCCGACGTCTTCTCGGTGCGCCTGGGCACCCCCTGGCCGGAGCTCCTGGCGGCCCTGCGCGCCAACGCCTGGAGCCGGGTGCCCGTCTGGAAGGTCGAGCCCGACAACATCATCGGCGTGCTGGTGGTGAAAGACCTGCTGCCCTTGCTGGCCGAGCACCACGCCAGCGGGGCCGTGCCCACCACCCGCCAGATCGCCCGCCTGCTGCGCCCGCCGCGCTTTGTGCCCACCACCGCCCGCAGCAACGACCTGCTGCGCGAGCTGCGCAAGGAGCGCCAGCACCTCGCCATCGTGGTGGACGAGCACGGCAGCGTCGCTGGGCTGGTCACCCTCGAAGACCTGCTGGGTGAGCTGGTGGGCGAGGTGTTGGACGAGAACGACCCCCAACCCGAGCTGCCCCAGACCGCGGCCGACGGCTCGGTGGAGGTGGCGGCCAACCTCGACGTCGACGACTTTGCCGCCCGCTTCGGCGCCGAGCTGCCCGAGGGCGACTACAACACCCTGGCCGGCTTCTTGATGCAGCTCAAGGGCGAGATGCCCGTCGAGGGCGAGCGCCTGCGGTGGGAGGCCTTCGCCTTCACCATCAGCGAGGTGCAAGGCCACCGCCTGACCCGGGTGCGCGTGCGCCAGGAGCCCGATGGGGACGCCGGGGTGGACGGATGAGCCCCACCACACTCGTGGGCGGCATCGCCGCCTGCATCCTGCTCCAGGGCTTCTTCTCCGGCTCGGAGATGGCGCTGGTCTCGGCCGACCGCCTCGCCCTGCAGGCCGACGCGCGGGCCGGCGGAACCCGCGCCACCGTGGCCCTGCGCCTGCTCGAGCGGCCGGCCTGGACTCTGGCGACCTGCCTCATCGGCACCAACCTGTCGGCGGTGACCGCGGCCACCCTGGCCGCCCAACTGGCGACCCAACTCCTCGGCTGGCCGGCGATCGCCGCGGCGGCGATGATCCTGCCCTTCACCCTCACCTTCGGCGAGATGATCCCCAAGGCCCTCTTTCAGCACCACGCCGACCGCGTGCTGGGCCTCGTCGTGCTGCCCTTGCAGTTCTTCGCCTACCTGCTCTCCCCCTTGCTCTGGGTGGTCGATCGCCTCTTTCGCGCGCTGGGCGGCAGCGGCGAAGGCGCGGTGCGCACCGTCACTCGCCAGCAGCTCAAGCTCTTCCTCGACGCCGCCGCCCAGCAGACCGATGGCCCCCTCTCCGCCGACGATCGCGCCATCATCCGCCGGGTCTTCGCCTTCGGCGAGGCGGTGGTGGAGGACGCGATGGTGCCGCTGATCTCGGTGGTGGCCCTGCCCTGCGGCACCAGCCTCGCCGACGCCGCCCGGCGCATGACCGAGACCGGCCACTCCCGGCTGCCCGTCTACCGCGACCGGATCGACCAGATCGTCGGCATCATCATCCACCAGGACCTGCTGGGCGCCACCGACTGGGCCGCACCGGTGGAGGCCGTGTGCCGGCCGGCCTTCTTTGTGCCCGAGACCAAGCGGGTGGATGAGCTGCTGGCCGAGATGCGGTCGCGGCGCCAACGCATCGCCGTGGCGGTGGACGAGTACGGCGGCGCGGTCGGCATCATCACCGCCGAAGACCTCCTCGAAGAGATCGTGGGCGACATCCACGACGAGACCGATCGCTCCGGCGCGATGGTCCGCCGCACCGGCGAGCGCACCTGGCTGGCCTCGGGGCGCGCCGAGGGCGAGCACCTCGAAGCCGCCGCCGGGCTGCTGCTCCCCGAGGGTCAGTACGAGACCCTGGCCGGCTTCCTCTTGGCGCGCCTGGGGCGCATCCCCCAGGTCGGCGACGGCCTCACGGTCGAGCCCTTCCGCCTGTCGGTCACCAAGGCCAGCGACCGGGCGATCCTCGAGGTCTTGATCGAGCGCCGCGCCGGCTGAGCCCGCCGCAATCGAATGCAAGAGGGCTGCACGCCCCAACACCTCGACAAGATCGGACCGATCGCCTAGGAAGGGGCCATGCAGGCCGCGCTCCTCCACGCCGACTGGGACCCTCGCCCCGGCTACAAACCCGACGCCACCGAGCTTGCCACCGGCAAGGCGCGGATGGCCAGCGCGGTCTGGCGGCGTCCAAGGCTCTCACCGGTCACCCTCCCCGATCCCAGTCCGGGGCCCGGCGAGGTCGTGATCGCCGTGCGCGCCTGCGGGGTCTGTGGCTCCGACACCCACTGTGTCGAGACCGATGACGATGGCTATGTGATCTTCTCCGGCCCGGCGCGCTTTCCCTGCGTGTTGGGCCACGAGTACGCCGGCGAGGTCGTCGCCGTCGGCGCGGGGGTCCGCCACCTGCGGGTGGGCGAATTGGTCGCCGCCGAGGGCATGTTGAGCTGCGGCGGCTGCGAAGCCTGTCGCAGCGGCCTGCCCAATCAGTGCGCGCACCTCGACATGGTGGGGTTCTCCAGCCCCGGCGCCTACGCCGACTTCATCGCCACCGGCGAGCGCCGCTGCTGGTCGCTCGATCGCCTCGCCGATCGCCTCGGCGGCGCCCAAGCGGCGGCCGAGTTGGGCGCCCTCATCGAGCCCGTCGGCTGCGCCTACAACGGCATCTTCGTCGCCGGCGGGGGGATGACCCCCGGCAGCCATGTGGCGGTCTTTGGCTGCGGCCCGATCGGGTTGGGGGCCATCGCCCTGGCCCGAGCCACCGGCGCCGCCACCGTCTTCGCCTTCGATCCCTCGCCGGCCCGGCGGGCGGTGGCCCTCGCCCTGGGCGCCGATGGGGCCTTCGACGTGACGGTCGATCGCGATGGGGCGGCCAATCCGGCCGCGATCCTGCGCGATCAGACCCATGGTTGGGGCGCCGATGTCATCGTCGAGGCCGCTGGCGCCGCCCGCGTGACGATGCCCTGGATGGAGGCGGCCCTTGCACCCGCTGGCAAAATCGTCTACCTGGGCCGGACCGGCGAACGTGCGCCGGTGATGTTGGATGTGCTGGTCTCTGGCGCCTCCTGCATCGTGGGTGCGCGAGGGCACGCCGGAGGCGGCGTGTTCCCCCGCATCATCCGCCTCCTGGAGCATGGACGAATGGATCTCTCCCCCTTGGTGAGCTGCCGGATGCCGCTACGATCGGCCGCTGATGCGGTTGAGCGCAGCCGTAGCCGGGTAGACGCCAAGATCATGCTGGTGGGAGACCATGTCTAGACCTCCCCGGCGTCGCTCCAGGGCGCTACACTCTCTCCTCTTTCTGAAGCGCGCGGCCACCCGCAGCGAAGGCGCAGCCTTCGTTGACTTTTCGGGCGGACGCATGGTACACCCCCGCCGTCGGCCCTAGCGCCGCTGGGTTTTGTCCATGGGCAGGGCGATCGGTATCGACCTCGGGACCACAAACAGCTGTGCCGCCATCATGGATGGCAGCCGGCCCCGAGTCATCACCTACAAGGGTGGCGAGACCACCATTCCCTCGGTCTTCGCGATCGACGAGCAGGGCAACCGGCTGGTCGGTCACGAGGCCAAGCGGCAGGCCCAGCTGAACCCGACCAACACGGTCATGGCCTCGAAGCGGCTCATCGGCCGAAACTTCCACAGCAAGACCATTGATCGGGTTCGGCAGATCTTCACCTACGAGATGCTCGAAGGGGACAACAACGAAGTCCTCATCAAGGTGAAAGATCAGGTCTTCACCTTGGAGCAGATCTCCGCGGCGATCTTGAAGAAGATCAAGGAGGTCGCAGAAGACGCGCTGGGTGAAGAGGTCGATCAGGCCGTCATCACCGTGCCGGCCTACTTCAACGACCGGCAGCGGCAGGCCGTCCGCAACGCGGGCCGCATGGCCAACCTCAAGGTGCTGCGCATCTTGAACGAGCCGACGGCGGCGGCCCTGGCCTATGGCCTCGGGCGCAACCTCTCGCAGCGCATCGCCGTCTACGACCTCGGCGGCGGCACCTTTGACATCTCGGTCATCGACATCAAAGACCGCATCTTCGAGGTCATCGCCACGGGCGGCGACACCTTCCTCGGCGGCGTGGACTTCGACGACCGCCTGATGCAGTTCGTGCTGGAGCGCTTCCTCGAAAAGTACCACGTCGACCTCGCCTGGGATCGCGTGGCCATCCAGCGCATCCGCGACGCGGCCGAGTCAGCCAAGATCGAGCTGTCCACCGTCAGCCGCGCGCGCATCGCCATCCCGCAGATCGCCAAGGGCGACTCCGGCTGGCTCGATGTCGAGCTGGACATCTCGCGCGAAGACCTCGAAGGCCTCACCGCCGACCTGGTCGATCGCACCATCCAGACCTGCGAGCGCATCTTCCGCGAGGCCGGCACCGCCAAGGAGCAGATCGACGAGGTGCTGCTGGTCGGCGGCCAGTCGCGCATGCCCCTGGTGCAGCGCCGCGTCACCGACCTGATGGGTCGGCCGCCCTCCAAGGGCGTGCACCCCGACGAGGCCGTCGGCATCGGCGCGGCCATCATGGCCTACTCGCTGGCCGGCGCGGCGGAGTCCGACGTCACCCTGCTCGACGTGTTGCCGATGCCCATCGGCATCAACAAGGTCGACGGGACGATGCACGTCCTCTTCCAGAAGAACCAGCCGCTGCCCGACTACAAGACCCGCACGCTGACCACGAGCAAAGAGAACCAGAAGTCGATCATGCTGCGGATCTACCAGGGCGAGAGCCGACTGGTCTCCGAGAATGAGCTGCTGGGCACCTTTGTCTTCTCGGGCATCCGCCCGGCGGCCAAGGGCCAGGTGCAGATCGAGGTCACCTTCCACATCGACTCGGAAGGCATCCTCAACCTCACCGCCCGCGACAAAGAGACCAACGCCACGGTCGAGTCCACGCTCAAGCTCAGCCAGGGCGGCAAGCCCACCACCAAGGTCACCTCCCGCGGCGGCAAAGAAGAAGAGAGCAAGGCGGTCGAGCCTCCGCCAATGCTGATGCCCGTTCAGTCGGCCTTCCAGCCGAGCCTGGGTGGCAACAGCCAGAACGTCGACGGCGACGACATCTCGGTGGAGAACCCCACCCAGCAGATGCCGACGCTGACGGCCGAGATGATCGCCGCCGAGAAGGCGCGGCAGGCCAACGAGGCCCGCCAGGCCGAAGAGGCGCGCATCCAGGCCGCCGCCCGCGAGGCCGCCGAGGCCAAGGCTGCCGCCGAGGCGCTCAAGGCCCAGGTCCCCGCCAAGGTCGAGCCGCAGGGCTTCTTCGCGCGCATCGCCGCCTGGTTCAAGAGCCTCTTCTCGCGTGGCTGAGGGCCTGCACCACGTCCGCGTGGTGCTGGTGCGCCCCCAACAGCCGCCGAACATCAGCACGGCGGCTCGGGCCATCGCCAACCACGGCCTCGGCGGCCTCACGCTGGTCGATCCGGTGGGCTTTGATCCCGAGCGGGCGCGCTGGCTGGCGCCCAATGCCCACGCCATCATCAACGGCGCCCAGATCGTCGGCACGGTCGCCGAGGCCGTGGCCGACATGGGCCGGGTGATCGGCACCTCGGGCCGCTGGCGGCGCTGGCCCTGGCCGCGCTGGGGGCCTGGGCAGCTCTGTGAGCAGCTCCTCGACGATCCCGTGCCCACCGCCATCGTCTTCGGCCCCGAAGACGCCGGGCTGGCCAACGAGGACCTGGAGCAGGCCGACGCCATCCTGGTGCTGCCCACCGCCGAGCACGCCAGCGTCAACCTCGGCCAGTCGGTGACCCTGGTGGCCGGCATGTTGATGGCCGCCCAGGCCGGCCGCCAGCCGGTCGCCGCGCCGTCGCCCCTCGCGCCGGTGCAGATGCGCGCCCGGGTGGTCGATGAGGCCCTGGAGCTGCTGCAGCACACCGGCTACCTCGACGGGCGCAGCCCCGAGCAGGTGTCCGGCACCCTCACCCGCCTGCTCGGGCGGGCCCGCCCCGATCAGACCGAGCTGGCCGCACTCCTCGGCATGTTGAAGAGCCTGCGCTACCCCCTCGGCCTGCACCGGGGCCGGCGTCGCGCCTCAGAGGCCGAGCTCCAGCTCGACGGCGGCCTGCCAGGCGCTCCCCTCGACGAGGACGGGCCAGACCGCGAGGGGCAGGGCTGAGCCCTCCTCCTCTGTGAGCTCGATCTTCGCAGCGTCATCGGCGAGCAGGCTGCGGTCTTCGCCCTCCAGCACGCCGCTCCAACCCAGGCTGCCCTGTTGGGGCAGGTAGGGGTGCAGGCTGCTCATCGCGAGCCCCGCGTCGAGCCCGGCGCTGGCCGGAAAGACGAGCTGCGACTCGCGGCCGAGGCCATCGGTGCGCCGCAGCGAGCCGCTGACGAGGTTGGCGCCGGGCAGGCAGCCGCTGGCGACCGCCAGATCGGCGGTGGCGACCACCGCACCGCCCTCGACGGCGTTGAGCACGACGCCCTGCACCTCTAGTGCGACGGCGCCCGGGCTGCTGGAGAGGCGCAGCGCGCCCTCGGGCCCCCCCAGGGTCACGCCGCTCAGCAGGGCCGAAAAGGCGCCCGCCTGATCGTCCACCGCGGCCACCACCGGCTCCCCCAGCGCGCGGATCAGCTCCTCGTGCAGGGGCGGGGCGGCGCCGAGCACCCAAGGCTCCCCGCCGCCCTGCTCCCGCCGCTGGCAGAGCTCCACCGCGACCCCGCCCAGCACGAGGCCGCTCCAGACCGCGGGGGCGGCCACCTCGGCGGTGGAGGCGGCCAGGGCCTCGACGTAGCGGTCGAGCAGCACGGGCTCCTCGCCTTCGGTGACGCCGCAGGCGCAGAGCGCCCCAAGCAACAAGCTAGGCCGTGGGTCGGACATCAAAGGCTCCTGCCGGCAGGCCCGCCGGCTCTTCTTCGTGCTGCTCGACATGGTCGACCCGGGCCATCGGCGGGCCTCGCTGACACCAGGCCACGAAGGCCTGCAGGGCCTCGGCGCTCCCCTCCCCCACCGCCTCCACCGTGCCGTCGCGCCGGTTGCGCACCCAACCGGAGAGGCCCAGGCGCTCGGCCTCGGCGGCGGCGCTGGCCCGGTAGTACACGCCCTGGACCTTGCCCCAGATGCGCAGGTGGAGCCGCTTCACGGAGAACCTCCGTCCAGGAGCGCCAGCAGCTCGGCCTCGGAGAGGATGCGGAGCCCCAACTGCTGGGCCTTCTCCAGCTTGGAGCCCGCCGCCTCGCCGGCCACCACATAGTCGGTCTTCTTGGAGACCGAGCCGGCCACCTTGCCGCCCGCGGCGAGGATGCGCGCCCCGGCCTGATCGCGAGAGAGGGTGGGCAGGGTGCCGGTGAGCACGAAGCTCTTTCCCGCCACTCCGGCGATGGTGGCCACGGCGGCCTCGCGCGGCGGCGGCACGAAGCGCAGGCCGGCCTCTTGGAGGCGGCCCAGCTCATCGCGGTTTCCGGGCTCGGCGAAGAAGGCCACCACCTGCCGCGCCACCTCGGCGCCCACGCCGAAGACCGCGGTCAGCGCGGCCTCATCGGCCTGGGCGATCGCGTCGATGCTGCCGAAGTGCCGGGCCAGATCGCGGGCGGTGGACTCGCCCACCTGGGGCACCCCCAGGGCGTAGAGGCAGCGCTCCAGGGGCCGATCCTTGCTGGCGGCGATGGCCTCGATCAGGTTGCGGGCTGACTTGTCGCCCATGCGATCGAGGCCGGCGAGGCTGGCGGCGTCGAGCGCGTAGAGGTCCGACGGCCGGCGCACCTTGTCGCGGGCGACGAGTTGGGCCACGAGCTTCTCGCCCAGGCCCTCGATGTCCATGGCGAGGCGGCTGGCGAAGTGCTGCAGGCCGGCCTCGACCTGGGCCCGGCAGCCGAGGCGATTGGGGCAGCGCCAGGCCGCCTTCTCGGGATCGGCGCCCCCCTCGTCGCGCCGCAGGGCGTGGCCGCAGACCGGGCACCCCGCGGGGAAGGCGGCCAGCGGCCGATCAGCGCGGTTTCCATCGTCCACCACCGCCTCGACCCGCGGGATGACGTCGCCGGCCCGCAGGATCTCCACCGTGTCGCCAATGCGCAGCCCGCCGAGGTACTCGGGCTTGTTGCGCATCTGGTGCTCGTTGTGCAGGGTGGCGTTGCGAACGGTGACGCCGCCGACCCGAGCCGGCCGCAGCACCGCCACCGGCGTCACCACGCCCGAGCGCCCAACGCCGAAGTCGACCCGCTCCAGCACGGTGTGCACGCGGGGCGGCGGGTACTTGAAGGCCAGGGCCCAGCGGGGGCTGCGGGTCACCCAGCCGATGCGATCTTGCAGCGCCCGGTCATCGACCTTGACCACGGCGCCGTCGATCTCGTAGGGCAGGGTCTGCCGGGCCTCGCCCAGGGCGGCGATGGCGGCGATGACGCCGTCAATGCCGTCCACCACGGTGTTTCGGGGGTTCACCGGCAGGCCGATGGCGCTGAGGCGGGCGAGCAGGGCGCTGTGGGTGGGGGCCTCGTCGGCGCCGATGCCCTCGCCGGCCGAGTGGGCGAAGAAGATCAAGGGCCGGCCGCGCGCCGCGCTGGGATCGAGCTGGCGCAGGGTGCCGGCGGCGGCGTTGCGCGGGTTTTCGAAGGTCTTCTCGCCCGCGGCCTCGCGCTTGCGGTTCATCTCTTCGAAGCCGGCGAGGTCGAAGAGGATCTCGCCGCGCACCGAGAGGTAGTCCGGCGCGCCGGCCTGCAGGCGCAGGGGCACGGTACCAATGGTCTGGACCGTATGGGTGACGTCCTCGCCCACCTCGCCGTCGCCCCGGGTGCCGGCACCGGTGAGCACGCCGCCCTCGTAGACCAGCTCGATCGCGAGGCCGTCGAGCTTGGGCTCGACGCAGTAGCGCAGCGGATCGGGCGAGGCGCCGCCGTCGCGGGCCAGCAAGAAGCGCAGGCCGCCGCGCAGGCTGCCGCGGTCATCGCGCTTCTCTTCGAAGTCGCGCAGCTCGTCGTCGGAGAAGGCGTTGCTGAGCGAGAGCATCGGCACGCGGTGGGGAAAGGGCCGCAGCTCGGAGACCGGCGGCCCGCCGACCCTCCGCGTGGGGCTGTCGGGCCGGGCCTGGGTGGGGTGGGCGGCCTCCAGGCCTTCGAGCTCGCGGTAGAGCAGATCGTAGGCGTGATCGTCGATCTCAGGCTGATTCAGCACATGGTAGAGGTGATTGTGTCGATTCAGCTCGGCGGTGAGGGCCAGGATGCGCGCCTGGGCGCCCTCGGCGGGCTCGGTCGACGGAGAAGAAGAAGGGGCGGACATAGCGGCCTCCGGGCGGCGCGGTCAGCGGGCCCGCCCTGCCTAACCCCGCACCGGTCCCTGACCCGGTCGGCCGAGGTCAACCGCTGTCCGCTCGGCGGGGCTGGCGCCCCTCGGCGGGACGGGGCATGGCTCCCTCAAGGCCCGCGCCCCCGGGCCGAACAGGACCCACCGCGATTGGAGTCTGCGATGTATTCGGGCCGCTCGGCGCCCTCTCTGCTTTCGACCAGCCGCGCCTTCTCGTTGCCCTCACCGCCGGCCTCGCTGGCCCAGGTGATCCGCATCGCCGGCGATCCCGAGAAGTCGCTGCGCGACCTTGGGGCCGTCTGCGCGCATGATCCCGGGCTCACCTTGGAGCTCCTGCGCATCGGCAATTCCGCCCGCTTTGCCGGTGGGGAGGCGGTTCGCAGCGTGCCCGCCGCCGTGATGCGCCTCGGCGCCCGGGCGGTGCGGGCCCACGCCATCACCTACAGCATGCGGGCCGCCGTCGCGGGCGTCACCGCCGGCAGCTTCAACACCACCCGCTTTTGGGAGGACAACGTGCGCCGCGCCGCCGCAGCGCAGATCCTCGCCGAGAAGGTGCGCTACCCCGACACCTTTGAGGCCTTCGCCCTCGGCCTCATCCAAGATCTGGGCACCCTGCTCCTCGCGGTGCGATTTCCCTCCGCGGCGCCGGTGCTCGACAACCTGCGCAACAAGGCCGGCCGCACCCGCGCCGAGGCCGAGCGCGTGCTCTGCTCGGCCACCCACTACGATGAGCTGGCGGCCTCGCCCCTCGCCGGGATCCTGCCCGAAGAGGTGGCCCAGGCGATGGCCCACCACCACCAGCCGCCGGCGCGCATCGAGACCCGCCAGGATCTGCTCACCTGGATCGGCTACGCGGCCGACCTGATCGCCGATGTGGTGCAGGCCGAGCCCAAAGACCAGTGTATGGCCCAGGCCGCCTCAGCCTTGTCGAAGCTCAAA
>JBEIQK010000073.1:0-14157 GCA_040376505.1 Alphaproteobacteria bacterium
CGGGCGGACGGGCGGCATGGATCGCCGGGGTCGGCGCCTCGACTGCTGGACCACCGATGCCTACAGCCCCAGCCACGGCGGCTATGCCCCCGACGCCGATCCGCTCTACGCCTGCATTCCCTTCTACCTCGCCGAGCGGCAGGGCCTCGCCCTGGGAGTGTTCACCGACGCCACCGTTCGCAGCCAGTTTGACATCGGGCTCGGCGAGGCCGAGGTCACCCGCGTCACGGTGGCCGAGGGCGGCCTGGATCAGCACCTGATCGCCGGCCCCGACTACGCCAGCGTCTTGCGGCGCTACACCGCGCTCACCGGCCGGGCGCCCCTGCCGCCGCGCTTTGGCCTGGGCTTTCACCAGTCCCGTTGGGGATGGGAGAGCGCCGACACCGTGCGCGGGGTGGTCGATCAGTTCGCCGCCTTCGACCTGCCCCTAACGGCGGTCTGGCTCGACATCCAGCACATGGACGGCTTTCGGGTCTTCACCTGGGACCCCGTCCGCTACGCCGATCCCGCCGGGCTCGTCGCCGATCTGGCGGGGCAGGGTGTGGCCAGCGTGGCCATCCTCGACCCGGGCATCAAGGTGGAGCCGGGCTACCCGGTCTATGACCAGTTTGTGTCGGGTGACCTGCTGCTCACCCAGGACGGGGCGCCCTACGAGGGGGTGGTCTGGCCGGGGTACTCGGTCTTTCCCGACTTCAGCGCGCCCGCGGCCCGCGCGGCCTGGGGAGGCTGGGTGGAGGCCGAGCTGGCGCTGGGCTTGGACGGGCTTTGGCTCGACATGAACGAACCGGCGGTCTTTGACGGTTCGGACGCGGCGCCGGAGACGATCTGGGGGCAGGGCGAGGGCGATCCCATCGCGCTCTCGGAGCTGCGCAATGTCTACGCCCTGCTGCAGGCCCAGGCCACCTACGAGGCCGCCCAGGCGGCGCGCCCCGAGCGGCGTCCCTACCTGCTCAGTCGCAGCGGCTACGCCGGCATCCAGCGCTACGCGGCGGCCTGGACGGGAGATGCGCCCTCGACCTGGTCAACCCTGCGCGGCACGCCGGCGATGCTGATGGGCATGTCGCTCTCGGGGCAGGCCTGGGTGGGCAGCGATGTCGGCGGCTACAGCGGCGGCGCCAGCCCGGAGCTCTTCGCCCGGTGGATGCAGGTGGGCCTGTGGAGCCCCTTCTTTCGGGCCCACCTCGTGTCGGGGGCCGCCGATCAGTACCCCTGGAGCTTTGGCACCGAGGTGCTCGACATCTCGCGGGAGCTGCTCCGCCACCGGCTGCGCCTGCTCCCGCACCTGTACACCTTGGGCGCCGAGGCCGCCGAGAACGGCGCGCCGCCCCTGCGCCCGGTGGCCTGGGTCTGGCCGGGCAGCGAGGCCGCGGCCCAGGACGATGTGCTGCTCTGGGGTGATCACCTGCTCGTGGCGCCGATCCTCGACGAGGGGGCCAGCAGCCGCAGCCTGATCCTGCCGCCGGGGCGCTGGTTTGAGTGGCAGACCGGCATCGCCTTCGAGGGCGGGGGCCCCCTGGTGCGCGAGGCGCTGCCGCTGGCGGCGATGCCGGTCTTTGTGCGCGAGGGCGCCATCCTGGCGCGGGGGCCGGCCCTGCCCGGCGAGCCGCCCTTGACCTTGGAGCTGTGGCCCCACGACGAGAGCCGAACCGGGCGGGTCTACGAGGACGCTGGCGACGGAGGCGGCGCGGCGCGCTGGACGACCGTGACGGTGACCCCGCGGGCCGAGGGCCTCGCGGTGGAGATCGCGCGGGCGGGGGACTTCGAGCCGGGGCACCCCTTCCTTCGTCTGCGCCTGCCGCGCGTCGATGAGGCGCCGGCCGCCGTGCTCCTGGGTGGGGTGGCCCTGGCGGCCGTGGAGGCGGGGGCCCTGGCCTCGGGAGAGACCGGCTACCGCTGGGACCCGATCGACCTGTCTCTCGCCATCAACCTGGCAGACCGAGGGGCCCAGTCGCTGGAGATCACGGTGAACACGGCGCTGTCGGCGCTGGCGCCGCCGGTGGACATGCCCTTTCGGGTCTCTGTGCCGCCGGGCACGCCCACCGATCGGCCGATCTGTATCGCCAGCGCCCTCGACGGTTGGGCCAGCCACCAGCCCCTCGCCTGGGTGAGCCCCACCGAGGCGGCCGGCACGCTGCGGGTGCCGCGGGGGGAGTATCTGTACTACAAGTTCACCCGGGGCGACTGGGAGACGGTGGAGAAGTGGCCCGACTGCGTCGAGGCCACCAACCGCTATGAGCTCGGTCGCGCCGCCGAGAAGGTGGACACCGTCTATGCTTGGAGGGATTCCTGTCCGTAATCTCCGCCACACCCTACCCAGCGCCGCGTCGAGCGGTCTGGGAGCTCACCTGGCGCTGCAACCTGCGCTGCTCCCACTGCCTCGTGGAGGGCGGGCCGAATGACAAGGTCGAGCTCGACCCCGATGAGGCCCTCGATCTGGTCGATCAGATCGCAACCCTGGGCGTGGAGCGACTGACGCTGACCGGCGGCGAGCCCCTGATGCGTCGGGACTGGGCGGCCCTGCTGCAGCGGGCGGCTGACCGCGGGCTGGTGCGGATCCTCTCCAGCAACGGCCATGGCATCCACGCCGCCCAGGCCCGACAGATGGCCGCCTTGGGCGTGTCGATGGTGGTGATGAGCATCGACGGCAATCCGGCCACCCATGACGAAGCGCGGCGCTATCCCGAGGCGCGGGCCCGTCGCAGCAGCCACGCCGAGGTGGTGGCGGCGATCGGGCAATTGCGGGCGGTGGGCGTGGGGGTGGCGGTGATCACGGCGGTGAACAAAGGCAACCTCGCCGAGCTGCCCGAGGTCCACGCCGGTCTCAAGGCCTTGGGGGTGGACTCCTGGATGGTGCAGCTCTCCCACGCCACCGGCCGCCTCGATCGCGGCGCCATGCTCGATCCGGAGCAGATGCCGGTGCTCGCGGCCTTCCTCGTGGCAGCGGCGAAGGATCCGACGCTGCCGCCGATGGTGCACAGCTCGATCGGCTGGCTCAGCCCCGATGAGCTGACCCTGCGCCGCAGCGGCCGCGACGAGCCGCGGGCGATCTGGCGGGGGCCGGTCTGTGGAAAGACGGTGGTGGGCATCGAGCCCGATGGCGGCGTGAAGGGCTGCCCCAATCAGGTGGGCGATCCCTTCGTGGTGGGCTCGGTGCGGGCCGAGCCGCTGGCGGTGATCTGGGCCGATCGGGCCCGCTGGCACTGGGTCGACATGGACCCGGGGCGGGCGGCGGGGGCCTGCGCACCCTGCGGCCTCAAGGGGGTGTGCGGCGGCGGCTGCCCCTGTGTGTCTTTCGCCAGCACCGGGCGCACCTTCGACAATCCCTTGTGCCTGCGGGCGGTGGGGCGCTCGGCATGAAGATCCTGCTGGTGGTGGCCGATTCGCTGCGCGCCGACGCCATCTTCGCGCCGCCGACGATGCGGGCGATGGTCGATGGCGGGCTCTGCTTTGAGCGGGCGGTCTGCAGCGGCTCGTGGACGATCCCCTCGCTGTCGGCGATGGTGGGCGGGGACTGGCCGCACCGGCTGGGGCTCTGTCACTGGCGGCACCGTCCACCGGCTGGAGCCCCCAATCTGTTTCAAGCCTTTCGCGACGCCGGCTTCTTCGTGGGCGGGGCCTTTCCCAATCCGGCCTGGGCCTTTCGGGGCTGGCCGGGCGCGCCGGCCTGGGTCGACAGCAATTCTCCGGCGGCGGTGCGCGCCCTGCTCGAGAGCGTGCAGGGAGACGCCCTCTTTGTGATTCATCACTGGGGCACCCACTTCCCCTACATCGCCTCCGAGCGGCCTTGGGGCGTGCACCAGCGGGGCGCCGCCGCGGCGATGGAGGGCTTCTGCGCGGAGCCGGCCTTGGGGCCCACCTTCGCCCGCCGCTACGATCGAGCGGTGATGCGTCTCTCCGAGGAGCACCTCGCCGGGTGGATCGAGCAGCTCTGTTCGGGTGGCGACGATGTGTTGGTGGCGCTGACCGGCGACCATGGCGAGCACTGGGGCAGCGCCCTGCCCGCTGGCCGCCCCCTGGAGCACCTCTTCGATCTGCATGGCCGCTGGTTCACCGACGAGACCACCCGGGTGCCGCTGGTGCTTTGGGGCAGCGGGCGCCTCGCCCGCAGGCCGGCCCGGGTGGCCGACTGGGTGGGCGGCCTCGATCTGGCGCCGACCCTCTGCGCGGCGGCGGGGCTGCCCTGGGCGGGGCCGACGGGGCGGGAGATCCCGGCCGGTCAGTCCCTTTGGGGCGGCGATGCTGGGCTCTGTCCACGGGGCTTCGGCCTGACGATCGGCAGCCTCAACCCCTACCGGCCCGAGACCTACCCGGCGCGGGCCACCGAGATGTGGGTGGCCGGCTCGGCGGTGAGCGAGGCGGGGCGCTGCAGTTGGGACCCCCTGCGCGGGCCCACCCTGGAGGGGGCGCCGCCGATCGACGCCGCGCGCCTCTCCCGGGAGCTGGCCGGTGCGGTGGACGCCCGGATGGGCGAGGATGGGCCGCCACCGCCCTCCCTGGCCGAGCGGATGGCGATGTTGGGCTACGCCGAGTGAGGGGCCCCCCGCGGCGACTGTGGTGGGCCCTCTCTCGTCGGTGCCCGCAGCGCTGCGCCTTTTGTCGCGTGGACGGTCGGCCCGATCAGCCGGTGGGTCTGCCGGGGGGCACCTTGCTCCGCATCGCCGATGAGGCCGTGGCGATGGGCATCCCCGAGGTGATCCTCACAGGGGGTGAGCCACGCGCCCACCCCGACTGGGCGCAGGTGGCGCGGCGGCTCCGCGAGGGCGGCGTCGCGGTGGAGCTCTTCACGGCGGGGGTGCAGCTCGATAATGCCGATCTCGACGCGATCTGCGCCGCCGGGGTGCGCGCGCTGCGGGTCTCGCTGGAGGGCCGAGGGCCCGCCCATGACGTCCGGCGCCCCTTTGCCTGGGGAAGCGGCTTTCTGTCTACCGTGGCCGGCATCGAGCGGGCGCTGGCCCGCGGGCTCGGGCTGACGGTGGTGACGACGGTGGGGGAGGACACCCTGGCCGAGCTGCCCCACCTCGCCGCGCTGCTCCGGCAATTGGGGGTGCGGCGCTGGAGCGTGCAGCTACGCAGCGCGGGCGGGGCTGAACCGGGGGATGTGCTGGATCGGGCGGGCATCGCCGCGGTGGTGGCCTTTCTTCAGTCGCTGCCCCGCGGGCCGGGCGAGCTGGCGGCGCCGCTGCACTGTTCGATCGGCTATGGCGGCCCCGAAGAGGCCCTGCGGGAGGGCGGCCCCTGGCGGGGCGCGCCGGCGGGGCGCAGCGGGATGGCGCTCACCGCCGAGGGCGGCCTCCTCGGCTGCCCCTGCCTGCCCGATGAATTCGTCACCGGATCGGCGATCGAGACGCCGCTGCCCGAGCTGTGGCGAGACGACCGGCGCTTTGTGTACAGTCGTGGCTGGAGCCGGGACCTGCTGGCCGGCGCCTGCGCGAACTGCCGCATCGCCACTACCTGCCGGTCTGGCTGCCTGGGCATGGCCTTTCGGAGCAGCGGCGCCGTGGGCTGCCAGCCGCTCTGCCTGCACGCCGATCAGTGGCAGTTGCCGCAGTCTTCGTAGCCGCACTCCGGCTCGGAGTTGTAGTAGGCTTCGAGGATCTGGGCGATCTCTTCTTCGGACTTGCCGGCCAGGGCTTCGTTGAGGCTGTCACGGTGGCCCGCTTCGGTGTCGGCGAGGCAGGCCAGCAGATCGTCGCGGGAGGGGAAGCTGGCGCCTTCAATCACCCCGATGAGGGAGCAGTAGGTGTCGGCCTCCTCGGCGGACATGTCGGCGGCGCCTTCGCACAGCTCACCGGTGTCGTCGGACTTTCCGCAGGCGGCCAGGGCGACGAGGGTGAGGGCCGCGGCGGTGGCCTGGGGCAGGCGGCCTTGGGGGCTCGGGCTGCGCAGGGCTCCGACGAGGCGCTCCACCGCGACTTCGTCGAGGGCGCCGCCCACGACGAGTTGGGGCCGCAGGTCGGTGGCGAGGCGCTGGAGCCGCGCGACGTAGCGGGGATCGCCGCGGCGGGACTGGGTGAGGGCGGCGAGGGCGTCGACCGTCGCTGCGGGGCCGCTCCACGGGGCCGGGGCAGCGCCCTGCTCGGTGAGGAAGGTGCGCAAGGTCAAGAGGGCGGGCTTCACGGTCATGGCGGCTCCACGCGGGCACCCATAGAGTAGCGGCTAGAGTAGCGGCGCGCGCCGTCGCTCGCCACCGGTCCCTGGCTCTGTCTCTCTTGGCGCTGCGCAAACACAGCCTGGCGCGGCCTCAGCTGCCGGAGGAGGGCTCCCCAGGCGAGCCCTGGTCGACCGCCGCGTCGGTCAGGGCCGTGGCGAGGCACCAGGCTGTGGTTGCGTCGCTGTCGGTGGCGTCGACTGCGTCGTCGGCGAGCTCGATGCGGGAGCCCTTGGCCATCGGCCACTCGGCCCGCGCATCCCAGGTGACCGGATCGATCACCGTCACGGCGCCCGCGGCGGAGACGCCGATGAGCAGATCGTCAGCCGCGTGGGTGAGGCCCACTGGCGTCGAAGTCGGCGCCGTCGCGGTCCTGGTCGACGCCATCCCCCCGAGGCGCCGTCGGTGACGACCGGATCATCGCAGTTGTCGGTGGGGGTCTCGCTGGTGGCGCAGTCTTTGTCGCCGCAGGCCAGGAGGAGGGAGAACAGCCAGAGGGAAGGACCCATGGAGGCTCGGGGAGGGAGGGGCCTTCCTTGTGTCGCTGGCGTCGACGTTGTGGAGCCGGGACAGACGATCGAGCCTTTGCAGGCAGTGAACGACAGGCCTTCGGCGCTGGCGGGCGGGCGAGGCGGCGGCTACATCCGGGGTGTTGTGGAGCGCCCTGCCTTGTCGCGAGTCCTTCCCGCCCTGATCCTGATGAGCGCCTGCTCTTCGCAGGCGGCGCCGGTTCCGGCACCTTCGGAGGTCGCGCCGATCGCGCCGGTGGCACCCGCCGCCGCGGTGGCGGTGGAGGCGCCGGTGGTGGTGTCCGCCGAGCCCCTCAACACCAAGGTGCTCGCCTTGCTCAACGGCTACCGCACGGGTGCTGCCAACCCCTACGAGTGGTCGAAGGGTATGAACACCGATGGGGTCAGCCGCGACCTCTTCTGGCAGGGCGTCCCCCTGGCGGGGCGCGACGGCGGCGTGCACTGCTCGGGCATCACCTTTGAGGTCTATGTGCAGGCCCTCGAAGCCAGCCTGAACGGTGCGCCGGGCCCCAGCGCTGAAGAGCTGCTGGCCGTGAAAGAAGACTGGTACGTTCGCACCGGCAAGGACGGGGGGCCGGTGGACGGTCTGGCCACCCGCGGCCTGGGCGAGCGCATCGACGACATCAAGGCGCTGCGGGCGGGCGACTTCATCCAGTTCTGGCGCAACAACGGAAAAGGGCACAGCGCCGTCTTCATCGAGCACACCCGCAACCGCGATGGCAGCATCCGCGGCCTCGTCTACTGGAGCGCCCAGGGCTCGTCGGGGGGCATCGGGCGGCGCATCGCCTCGCTGGGCGAGGACATCAACCAGCTCAACCGCCTCTACGGCGTGCGCGCGCTCCGTCCGGCCCTGCCTTCGGCGGGATAGGGGGGCGGCCCCCGCGCTCGGAGCGCCCATGTCCTCGTTTCCTGCCCTCGGCCTCGCCGGGCCTTCCCTGCGTGTCGTCGAGGAGTTGGGCTTTGCGGCGCCCACCCCCATCCAGGCGGCGGCGATCCCGGCCCTGCTGGCGGGGCGCGATCTGGTGGGGGTGGCCGCCACCGGCAGCGGAAAGACCCTCGCCTTTGGCCTGCCCCTGCTGGAGCGCCTCGATTTGGGCCGACGGGCGCCGCAGGCCCTGGTGCTGTGCCCCACGCGGGAGCTGGCCGGCCAGGTGGCGGGCGAGCTGCGTACCTTCGGCCGGCACCGCCCGGGCTTGCGGGTGGCCTTGCTGGTGGGCGGCCAGCCCGGCCACGCCCAGCGGATGACCCTGGCCGAGGGGCCCCATGTGGTGGTGGGCACCCCCGGCCGCGTGGCCGACCATGTCGACCGCGGCGACCTGAACCTCGAAGGCATCCGCCTCTTCGTGCTCGACGAGGCCGATCGGATGCTCGACCTGGGCTTTCGCGAGGAGGTCGAGAAGATCCTGGCGGGGCTGCCTGCGGTGCGCCAGGGATCGCTCTTTTCGGCGACCTGGCCCGCCGCCGTGGTGGCGCTTGGCGACGCTCACCTGCGCAACCCTCTGCGGGTGGAGGTCGACCAGGCGGCGCCCACCGAGATCGACCAGCGTTGGGTGCGGGTGGCCAATGCCGACGAGCGGGCGATGGCCCTTCGGCTGCTGCTGCACCAGTACGGCGGCGCGGGCGCGCTGGTCTTCTGCAACCTGAAGGTGACCATCGACGGCCTCGTGGGCCTGCTGGCGGCCGACGGCTTCGATGTGGCCGCCTTGCACGGCGACCTCGATCAGCCCGAGCGCGAGCGCGTGGTGGGCCTGTTGCGCGATGACAGCCTGCGGGTGGTGGTGGCCAGCGATGTGGCGGCGCGCGGCCTCGACATCGACGGCCTCGACCTCGTGGTCAACTTCGACCTGCCTCACCATGTCGAGCCCTACCTGCACCGGGTGGGCCGCACCGGGCGGGCCGGCAAGGCCGGGGTGGCGCGCAGCCTCTGGGGGCCGGGAGACGGCGAGAAGGTGGGCCGGGTGGAGGCCGCCCTGGGTCGGAGCCTGCCGCAGCTCGGGCTGGGCGACCTGCCGCCGCTGGGCGACCCGCCGCCCCGGGCGCCCCGGGCCACCCTGCGCATCGAAGGCGGGCGCAAAGACAAGGTGCGCAAGGTCGACCTGCTGGGCGCCCTCACGGGCGAGGGGGGCATCCCTGGCGATCGCATCGGCCGCATCGCGGTCTTCGACAATTTCAGCACTGTGGCGGTCGACCGGGCCCTGGCCCTGCCGCTGCTGGCCTGGCTCAAGACCGGCAAGGTGAAGGGGCGCAAGGCCCGGGCCAGCCTGCTGAGCGAGCCCTGAGCCGATGCGCGCCGACCTCGACCGTGCGATCGCGACGGCGCTGAGCCGCTATTGGGGCTTCAACACCCTGCGGCCCTTGCAGCGGCAGGCGGTCGAAGCCACCCTCCAGCGGCGCGACGCCCTGGTGGTGCTGCCCACCGGCGGCGGCAAGTCGCTCTGTTATCAGTTGCCACCCTTGCTGCGCAGTCCGACCGAGCCCTCGCTCTGCGTGGTGGTCAGTCCCCTCATCGCGCTGATGAAAGATCAGGTGGATGGCCTGCGCCTGGGGGGCTACCCGGCCGCCGCCCTGCATGGAAATGTCAGCGCGTCGGAGGCCAGCGCGGCCCGGCGCGACGTGGAGTCGGGGCGGCTGAAGCTGATCCTGCTCTCTCCCGAGCGCCTCCTCGCCGAGGGCACCGCGCCCTGGCTGCGGCGCATCGCCGACCGGGTCGCCAGCGTGGCGATCGACGAGGCGCACTGCATCAGCCAGTGGGGGCATGATTTTCGGCCGGAGTACCGGCGACTGGCCGAGCTGCGCCAGATGCTGCCCGGGGTGCCCTTTCAGGCCTACACCGCCACCGCCACGCCGCGGGTGCGGGCCGACATCATCGCCCAGCTCGGGATGCGGGATCCGGCCGAGATCGTCGGTGACTTCGATCGCCAGAACCTCACCTACCGGGTGATGCCGCGGGTGGGCAATGGCGAGGCCCAGGTAGAGGAGATCCTCCGCCGGCGGGCCGGCGAGGCGGCGATCGTCTACTGCATCAGTCGAAAACAGACCGAGTCGCTGGCGGGGGCCCTGGTGCGGCGGGGCGTTCACGCGGCGGCCTACCACGCCGGCCTGGAGACCGACCGCCGCAGCCGCGTGCAGGACGACTTCATCGCCGAGCGCCTCGATGTGGTGGTGGCCACCGTAGCCTTTGGCATGGGCATCGATCGCGGCGACGTGCGCGTGGTGGTGCACGCCTCCTGCCCCAAATCGGTCGAGGCCTATCAGCAGGAGACCGGCCGCGCCGGTCGCGACGGCCTGCCCGCCGAGTGTGTGCTGCTCTACTCGGCCGCCGATCGGGTCAAGTGGACCCAGATCATGGAGCGTGCGCCCGAGGATGGCGGCCCCCCGCCCAGCCCCGAGGTGCTCCAGGCCGGGCGCAACCTGCTCTTCGCGATGGTCGACTTCGCCTCGAGCGGCCGCTGCAGGCACCGCTCCTTGGTGGAGTACTTTGGCCAGCGCTGGGAGAAGCAGAGCTGCGAGGCCTGTGATGTCTGTTTAGGCGAGCTGGAGGGGGTGGCGGACTCCACCACGGTGGCCCGCAAAATCCTCTCGGCCATCGCCCGCCTCGCCGGCCAGCGCGGCGACGCCTACGGCGCGGCCTACATCGCCGAGGTGCTGCGCGGGGCGCGCAACGCCAAGGTGCTGGAGCGGGGCCACGACCAGCTCACCGTCTGGGGACTGATGAAGGAGCTGGACAAAGACACGATCGTCACCTTCATCAATCAGCTCATCGACGGCGGGGCCCTTTCCCGGGAAGAAGGGGTGTACCCGGTGGTGCGGCTCACCGAGGAGGGCCTGCGCATCCTGCGTGGGCAGCAGGAGGTGCAGCTCTTCTTGATGCGCTCGGCGGCCCGCATCGCGGAGTCCGACCGCAAGCGCAAGCGGGTGGAGGTCACGGGAGCGGAGACGGCGGCCTTGAACACCGGCGACAAGGCCCTCTTCGAGGAGCTGCGCGCGCTGCGCCGCACCCTGGCGAGCGATCTGGGGGTGCCGCCCTACATCGTCTTCTCCGACGCGACCCTCGAAGAGATGGCCCGCAAGCGCCCGCAGTCCGAGGCGGCCTTCCTCGACCTGCGCGGCGTGGGTGAACAGAAGCTGGAGCGCTTTGGCGCCCGCTTCCTGGCCCTGCTGACCCAGCGGAGCGGCGAAGCGGCGCCGCCGCCTGCGCCCCCACCCAAGGCGACCAAAGCGACCAAGGCCGCGCCCGCGCCGAAGGCCGCGCCTGCGCCGAAGGCCGCGCCCGCGCCGAAGGCCCCGCCGGCTCCCCCGGCGCTCAGCGAGACGCAGCTCGCGGCCTTTGTGCTCTTCGCCAACGGCCGCTCGGTGGACGAGGTCGCCGCCGGCGTGGGGCGCTCGCGCGGCACCTGCGTGGACTACCTCTGCGCCTTCATCGCGCACCGCCGGCCTCGGTCGATCGCACCCTGGGTGTGCGAGGAGGACCTCGAAGACATCCAGGCGGCCATCGCGGTGGTCGGGGCGGGCTCCCTCCAAGAGCTGCACACCGAGCTGTGCGGCAGCATCTCCCTCGATCGCCTTCAGATCGCCGTGGCCTTTCTCAAGGCCGATTAGGCCAGGGCGTCGCGCCCGAGCTTGAGGATGAGCGCCAGCACCACGGCGAGCACCACCCAGCGGACGAGGCGGTCGCCGCCCCGCATCGCCACCCGGC
Source organism: Alphaproteobacteria bacterium (assembly GCA_040376505.1). GTDB lineage: Bacteria > Myxococcota_A > UBA796 > UBA796 > UBA2385 > JBEIQK01. The sequence continues at coordinate 11,375 of JBEIQK010000073.1, forward strand.
TGCCGGCCCAGGCGCCGGTGAACTGGGCGGTGGCCAGGGTGAGGGCCAGGGGCCAGCGCACCACGCCCTGGGCCGCGAAAACGGCCAGCGCGGCGAGGTTGGAGGCGAAGTTCACCACCTTGGCGTCGGCCGTGCCCTGAGAGAGGGGGCGGCCGAGGAGCAGGGCGTAGGCGAGGATCAGGAAGGTGCCGGTGCCGGGGCCGAAGAAGCCATCGTAGGCGCCGATGCCGAAGGCGAGGCCGATGGCGATCGACCGGGCGTGGGGCCGCGCCGCCTTGGCGGGGTCGGGGTGCAAGGGCGGCCGGAAGGTCAGGAGCAGCGCCACCGCCACCAGCAGCCCGAGCACGATGGGCCGCAGCAGGGCCGGGCTCAGGAGCAGCACCAGAGCCGCGCCGCAGGCCGATCCGAGGAAGCCGGCGACGAAGGAGGCCGGCGCCCGGGGGCGGTCGACCTTCCCGGCCCGCCAGAAGGTGAGCAGGGCCGATCCGGAGCCCCAGACGGCCTGCCCATTGTTGGTGCCCAGCGCGATGTGGGGCGGCAGGCCGGCGGCGAGCAGGGCGGGGACCGTGATGAGGCCGCCGCCGCCGGCGATGGCGTCGATGAAGCCAGCGGCGGCGGCGGCGCCCATCAGCAGCAGGAGGGTGGGGAGGGGGAGCCCCACCCCCGCGGAGAGGTCGGCGAAGACAGACATGGCCCGGGCGCTAACCCGGGCCGGTCGGCCTAGCTCCGACGGCGGCGGGCGCCGAGGAGGAGCAGGCCCGCGGCGAGGCCGACCATCGAGGCAGAGCCGCCGATCGCCGAGCAGCCGCCCTTGGCGCCGTCGTCGCTGTCGTCGGAGCCGTCGTCGGTGAGGCCGCCGTCGGTGCCGTCGGTGCCGTCGGTGCCGTCGGTGCCGTCGGTGCCGTCGGTCCCATCGGTGCCGTCGGTCCCATCGGTGCCGTCGGCGCCGTCGTCGCCGCACTCGATCACGGCCGGGTCGTTGTCGTCACAGTCGGTGCCGACGCTCTCCAGGGTGTCGGCGCCGTCGCCGTCCTGGTCGAAGTCCGAGCCGCCCGAGCAGTCGGAGTCCACGCCGTCGTACCAGGTCTCCGCCGCGCCGGGGAAGGCGCTGGCCGAGGCGTCGTCGCAGTCGTCGGAGAGGTCGGAGTAGCCCTCGGGCTCGAAGCAAGCGTCGAGCGGGGCGGACTCGTCGCCGTGGCCGTCGCTGTCGGCGTCCTGGTAGAAGGTGACCTGGTCGACGGCCTCTTCGTCCAACATGCCGTCGCAGTCATTGTCCAGGTCGTCGCAGATCTCCTCGGCGCCGGGGAAGGTGGCGGCGTTGTTGTCGTCGCACTCCTCGCAGGCGGCGAAGGTGTCGCCATCGAGGTCGGCGTAGGCCACGCTGCCATCGCAGTTGTAGTCGACGGTGTCGGTGCAGACTTCGACCACGCCGGGGTTGAAGTCGGCGCTGGTGTCGTCGCAGTCGCCGCTCGTGCGGGTGTAGCCGGAGGGCGCCGTACAGGCGGAGATCGTGGTGGTGCCGCCGTAGGTGTCGCCGTCGGCGTCCAGGTAGTAGGTCACCGTGCCGGTGGTGCCGCTGTCGGCGTCGTCCACGAGGCCATCGCAGTCCTCGTCGGTCGAGCCGTCGCAGACCTCGGTGGCGCCGGGGTTGACGGTGGCGTCGCTGTCGTCGCAGTCGGACTCGCAGGTGGTGTACCCGTCGCCGTCGGCGTCATCACAGGGCTCGTCCACCGTGATCGAGGTCGTGGTGGTGGTGGCGAGGTCGCCGGACTTGGCGCCGTTGCCGTTGACGGCGTTGCCGGCGGCGTACAGCGTGATGGCGCCCTCGGCCGAGGGGGCGGTCCAAGAGAAGTTGAAGGTCACCGTGCCGCTGGTCATCGCGGTCTTGGAGCTGTGCGTGATCTCGGTGCCCGACTTCACCGTGTTGGTGCCGGCGGTCATGGTGCCCGAGGAGCCCGAGACGTTGAGGCCGGCATGGGACATCGAGGAGTTGGTGACGGCCAGGGTCACCGTGATGGTCTCTCCCGGGGCCACCGTGGTCTTGCTCGGGGTGAGCGCGAGGGTGGTGGTGCCCGAGCCGCCCGTGTGGCAACCGGCGCAGCCGGAGACCGACGAGCCGGTCTTGCCAGCGGAGTAGGCGTAGGAGGAGGGAATGAGCAGCGCGGCGAGAAGAGCGAACATCAGCGGCAGTCTCCTGACAGGGTGAGGAAAGGGTGGCGCAAGGTTAGCCGATCTTTCCTGAGAGGCGCGTTCAACTTTGTTGCTGCGCTTGACATTTCGCTTTCAAGCAAAGGCGATGATGTGAAACTTCGGCCGTTCACGCTGGTTTTGACACTGGGATGCGCGGGGGAGGTCGCCCCGCCCGCAGCGCCCGATCTTGTGCTGGTGATCGTCGACACCTTGCGCGCCGACCGCCTCGGCACCTACGGCGCCGATCGGCCCACGAGCCCGCAGATCGACGCGATGGCCGCCGAGGGGCTGGTCTTTGAGCGGGCCTACGCCCAGTCCGGCTGGACCCTGCCTTCGGTCACGAGCCTGCTCACCGGCCAGTTCTTTCACGAGCATCGGGTCGGCCGCGACCTCGCCCGGCCCAATGTCGTGGGCTGCCTGAGCCGGCAGGCCACCACCCTGCCCGAGCTGCTGGCTGCCCAGGGCTACGCCACCGGCGCCGTCATCAACAACACCTTCCTGGCGCCTGAGTTTGGCCTGCGGCAGGGCTTTGTTCACTACGACTACGAGGGGGCCAGCAACGCCAGCCACCGCAGCGCGCTCACGAGCGTGAA
>JBEIQK010000157.1:0-10441 GCA_040376505.1 Alphaproteobacteria bacterium
CGGCGGCGGCGGTCGACCCCGCGCGCGATCCCGCCTGGGTGCATGTCCCCGGGGCCTGGTGGGGGGCTGTGGATGCCGCCCTGGCCCCAGCCCTGGCCACCGGCGACGACCCCCTCAGCCTCGCCGCGGCCCTTGGAGCAGCCGGGCGCTGAGCCCCTCCCTTGGCGGGATCAGCAGGCCTCCTTGTCGGTGGCTCCCACAGCCGCGTGGTGGGCGGTCACGACGAGTCGGCGCAGCACCTCGGAGCGGGAGGTCTGTTGTTGATCCGCGAGGGTGTCCAACATCCGAAGGGTGCCTTCGTCGAAGACCGCGTGGACCCGCTCTGACTTGTCGCCCTTGGGGCCCGGTCGCCGGGCTTTCGGCAGGGGCTCTCCGAACTTCTCCAGCCACCGGGCTTCGGCGCGGCGCGTGTTCTCCAGGGTCGCGACGAGGTCCTCGAACTCGAGGCGTCCGTCGCCATCCAAAGCCGGCTCTGCCTCGCACCGCCACAGCAGGGCGACGTAGGTGAGGCTGCGCGGCCCTCTCCGAACCGTGCGTTCGGCTTCCAGGGGCGTCAAGGGCCCCGCGCAGGAGGGGCAGCGGTGCTGGGTGATGGGGGCAGGGCTCATGGTTCGTATTCCGGGTGAATGCTGATCACGAAGACATCTCCGCGCAACGAGATCTTGATGTACAGCAGCTCATGGGGGAGCCAGTCGACCCGCCGGAGAAAGACCCAGAGGAACTCCCCGGTCCCGCGGCGGCTGGGCTGCGACAAGGCGGGGGAATACTCGTCTCTGTGCAGAGGACGGAGAACCTCCTCTACGAGGGTCCGGGGATCTGCTGCATCTTCGTAGGGAGGGTCGACGTCGTCGATCAGGTCTTGTCACTCTGCCAGCGCCTTGCGCGTGATCACAATCGAAGGGCCCGCGGAAGGGACTTGAGCGGTGGCGTCCCGTAGGTAGACGTCGCAACAGGCCCGAAGTTGGCGAAGGAGCTCGTCGATGTCCCGGGTGCGCTTCATAGGGCGGACCTAACTCTTGCGCATGGGTTCCGGTAGCTCGAATCTCTTGCGCCAGCCCTGGCCACCGGCGACGACCCCCTCAGCCTCGCCGCGGCCCTACGAGCAGCCGGGCGCTGAGGGCGTCTTCGGGCAGGGGGGCTGGGAAGGCGGGCCCGATCAGCGGCCGGCTGTTGGCGGTGTGGATGAAGAGCCGCTCGCCGTCGGGCTTGTCGGTGAGCGCGGCCCCCAGCGCCCGCGAGGTGTAGGTGGGTTCGAGGCGCAGGCCGTCGCAGTCGAGGGGGGCGCCCTGGGGGTGCGGGTGGCCGTAGCCGGCGCCAAGCCAGTCGGTGCGCAGCACGAAGCCCTCGAGCAGGGGGCCGTCGACGCGGCGGCCTTGGAGGGCGAGGCGGGCGAGGCGGCGGAGGTTCGGCCGGCTGAGCAGGGGCAGGCGGGTGACGGCGATGGCCTGCACGCGGGCGGGGAGGCCGCCAAGGCGGAGGCCGGCCCAGAGGCCGACGGCGGTGCCGCCGCTGCCGAGGGCCACATAGACGTCGCGGGGGGCGGGCATCCGGCCGGCGGCGACGTCGGCGCAGAGCTCGAGCCCGAGGTCGACGGCGCCCTGAATGCCGTCGGCTTCGCTGCCGCCGGGGGGCACCCAGTGGCAGGGCTGGCCGGCGGCAAGGCGGGCCCGCAGGGTCGCCCACGGCAGCCCAAACAGGCTCGACGCGGCGAAGATCCGCACCCCCAGCGCGCGACAGAGGCCAAGATTGCGCGCGGCGTGGGGCGTGTACGGCTGGGGGAGCAGCACGGCGAACACCCGGTCGGCCCCGGCGTAGATCGCGGTGGCCAGCACATGATGCGAGCCGGCGGCCCCGAAGGTGAGGATCGGCTGGCCCGCGGCCCGCGGCAGGATGTAGGCCAGCTTGCGAACCTTGTTGCCGCCGTAGGGGCCGCCGGCGAGGTCTTCGCGCTTCACCCACAGGCCGAGGGCCGGGTGGGCCTCCACCGGCGTGGGCGCTTGGGGCGGCAGGGCGGTGGGAGGGGGTGTCACCGCGATAGCGTAGCGCGCCGCCGCCTCCTCGCCGCTGGAGCCTTCATGCCGCCCCTCGCTGTCTCGGCCCAGGCCCCGCGCCTGCACCTTCGGCCTCTCTTTGGCGAGGCCCTGCACAGCCCGGGGCCGCGCATGGCGCTGTGCTTTGTGCGGCACTTCGGCTGCCCGGCCGCGCGGGCGGCCCTGGCCGAGATGAACGCCCTGGCCAACCGCTTCGACAAGGCCGGCGTGTCCATGGTGGCCGTGACGGCGGGGCCGCTGGCCCAGGCCCGCGACTTCGTCTCGCGCTACCACACGCTGCACGCCCTGGTGGTCGACGAGGGGCCCCTGCGGGCGGACTTTGGCCTGGAGCGCGGCCCGGCGGGGCGGGCGCGGCTGGGCGGCCTGCTGCGGCACCCCCTCGTGGCGCTGCAGGCGGCGGCCCTGGGGCACCGGGTGGCGGGGGCCGATGAGGGGGCGCTGCCAGCGGAATTTGGCCTGGAGGCCGATGGGCGGGTGGGCTTTGTTCACGCGCCCAGGCGCTGGGATGCGGCCCCCGACTTCGCCGGCCTGCTCGCCTGGGCGGGGGCTTAGAGGGGCTCGACCTTCGAATTGATCGGCGCCATCAGCAAGATCATCACCACCGTGAGGCCATAGAGCAGGCAGGTGGCCAGGATGGGCTTGTCTTTGTAGAGGGTCTCGTCGGGCGCCCCGCCCTCGTTTTTGGCGCGCACAAGGTACATGTAGCGAAAGACGCCATAGAGCACAAAGGGCATCGTCAACATCAGCCACGGGGTGGGCGAACCCAGGGCCGTGTAGAGCGCGTAGGAGATGATGGTGCCGGAGGACGTGACGGCCTGCAGCTCTTGGACGAGCTCGGGGCTGTACTCCTGGAGGATCTTGCGCGTGGTGCGGGCCCGGTCTTCGAGCAGCATCAGCTCGCCCCGGCGCTTGTTAAAGCCGAGGAAGAGGGCGAAGAAGGCGGTGCAGGCGAGCAGCCAGACGCTGGGGTACACGTCAATCGCCACGGCGCCGGCGATGGCACGCCAGACAAAGCCGCTGCTGAGCATCATCACGTCGAGGATGACGATGTTCTTCCAGTACAGCGAGTAAGACAGGGTGGTGATGTAGTACAGAATGGCCACAGCCAGAAACATCGGCCCCACCCAGTAGGCCACCGACACACCCAGGGCGAAGACCAGCGCCATCAGCCCATAGGCGACGCCCAGCGGCAGGCGGCCGGCGGCGATGGGGCGGTTCTTCTTGGTGGGGTGCTTGCGGTCGGACTCGACGTCGCGGGCATCGTTTAGGATGTAGCCGCTGCTGGACAGAAAGCAGAAGGCCACGAAGCCCGCCCCGGCCTTGCCCAGGGTCTGGAGCGCGAGGTGCCCCTCGCCGTCGAGGAAGTGCAGCGAGAAGATCAGGGCGGCGAAGAGCAGGACGTTCTTGGTCCACTGCTTGGGCCGCAGCGCCTGGAAGGCCGCGATCAGGATGGCGCCCGCGCCGGGCGAAGGGGTGCTCATGGGGGCTACTTCTTGGGCTTGCTGGCGGGCAGCGGCTGGATCTCAAAGCGCAAGACGCGCAGGTCGCCGGCCACGAGGGTGATCTCGGTCTCAATCGGCTCGTGGCCGCTGCCCTCCACCTTGAGGCGGTGGACGCCCGGGGGCAGGCTGCGCTTGTAGGGCGGGGCGCCGGTGAGCTGGCGGCCGTCGAGGGTGACCTTGCTGCCAACCGGCAGGTGCACCTCCACCTGGGCCTCGGTGGGCGGGGCGGGCGGGGGCTCCACGGCGGCGGCGAGGGGGGCGGCGCGCGAGCGCTCCATCATGCCGCCCAGCAGCATGCCCACGAGCAGCACGAGGATGGTGATGGCGGCGCCAAAGGCGAGGTACAGCACCTGAAAACGCCGAAAGGTGCGGCTGTTGATCACCGTCGCCTGCTGGCCCTGGCTGGGGGCCGGCGTGGGCATCGGCATCGGCTCCAGGGGCGGACGGGCGGGCAGGGTGGCCTCGCCGAGGGCGGCGGGAGCAGGGCTGGGCGGCGCCGGCGGCGGGCGCTTGGGGGCCTGCTTGCGGGCGTGAATCGCGGTGGGGGCCGAGAAGCGGTTGGTGGCCTGGGCCGGCCGCTGCATCACCTGGGTGGACTGCTTGAGCGGATCGGCCTTGATCGCGGTCTCGGCGTTGGACCAGGAGGCGGCGTCGTCGGGGCCGAGCGGGTTCGGCCGAATGAAGGTGCTCTCCTCGCCCATCCCCGCCAGGGCGGCGTGGGGGGTGCGCGAGGTGTCGAGGTCGACGAACTGGACGTCGGGCCGGCGGCGGATGGTGGTGTCGCCAGCGGGGGGCGCCCGGCCGGTGGGCAGATCGATGACCTCCACGTTGGTGGGCCCGTCTTCGGTCTGTTCAGGCTGCAGGGGGCTGGTGTTGGAGGTGGGCGGCTCGGGCGCGGGGGTGGCTGGCGTGGGCGCGGCGCCGCGCGGCTCGGTGGGAAAGAGCCCGCGCAGGAAGCTCGAGAGGGTCGAGTGGGTGAAGATGAAGCCGGAGTCGTGAAAGAAGCGGTCGAGGGCGTCTTTCATCGCCGTGGCGTTGGCGAAGCGGCCCTCGGGGGTGGGCTGCAGGGCGGTGGTGATCACCGCTTCGAGGGGGTCGGGGATGTCGGGGTTGATCGCGCTCGGCAGCGTGAAGCGGCCCTCGCGGATGGCCTCAATGGTCTCGGGCTCGCTGCGGCGGGTGAAGGGGTGGACCCCGGTGAGCATCTCGTAGAGCACCACCCCGACATTGAACAGGTCGCTGCGCTGATCGATGGCGCCAGCGCTGGCCTGCTCGGGGCTCATGTAGTTGAAGCGGCCCTTGATGACGCCCGACACGGTCTCCAAGGCCTTGATGCTGGCGCGGGCGATGCCAAAGTCGGTGAGCTTGACCCCGCCCTCAAAGGAGACCAGCACATTGGCCGGCGAGATGTCGCGGTGCACGATGTTGAGCGGCAGCACCTTGCCGCCGCGCATCACCTGGCGGTTGTGGGCGTACTCCAGGCCCTTCAACATCTCGATGGCGATGAAGGCGGCGTGGGGCACCGGCAGGCTGATGTTCTTCTCGCGGCAGCGGCGCAGGATGCGCCCCAGATCGGGGCCATCGACGAATTCCATCGCGATGTAGTAGGCGCCCGAGACCTGGCCGAGGTCGAGGATCTGCACGATGTTGGCGTGGTTGAGCAGGCCGGCGATCTTGGCCTCTTCGACCAACATGTCGACGAATTCGCTCTTCACGCTCAGGTGCGGCAGGATGCGCTTGATCGCGAAGGTGCGCTGAAAGCCGCCGATGCCGTCGAGGCGGGCCTTGTAGATCTCGGCCATGCCCCCGACCGCGACGCGCTCCAGGATCCGGTACTTGCCGAAGGTGCCGCCGCCGGCCTGCGGGGGAGCGGAGGACGGGTTGCCAGGGGTGCTCAACGGCGTGGTTCCAGGGGCGGGGAGGGTCGCCTTCGGCGGGACGGACGGCTGCGGCGAGAGCCTAACCGTAGGCCCCACCCCGCTGGCAAGCTACCAGCCATCCTCTCGGCCCAGCGCCTCGTAGAGCCGATGCCCCACATCACGCGCCCGCAGCCGCAATTGTCGCACGATCGGGCTCACATTTTCGCCGCGAAGCTGCCTTCGAATGGCATCGAGGTGCAGGGCCCCCAGGTAGAGGTGCACCCAGCGGCTCTTGCGGGTGGAGCGCACCAGCGGCTCGTACTCGGCGTCGGACAGGCTGGCGGCGGCCCCGGCCACCAGTTGGGCGAAGGTGACGATCTCCCGCATGTCGTCCTGGCGGGCCCGCTCCACCAGGGCCTCGGCCACCTTGCGGGCCTCGGCGTTCCGGCCGCTGATCAGCAGCAGGCGGGCCTTCTCGGCCTCCATCGCCGCGGCGGCGTGGCCCTTGCGCACGCGATCGAGGCAGGAGAGCGCGCGATCGAGATCGCCGGTGAGCCAGTACCAGCGGGCCTGCACCGCCGGCCAGTGATCGAGGTCGGAGGGGGGCACCTCGGTGCCGTAGCGGCTGAGCGCCCGGCTGGCCTCGGCGGGATCGGCGAGGTGGACCGCGACCTCCAGCGCCAGGGCCCAACCCTCGGCGAGCTGGCGCTTCATCTGAAGCGCGGTGCCTGCGGTCATCGCTTCGTCGAGGAGAGGCCTGCCGCCTGCCAGATCGCCGACCTCAATCGCGAGGCGGGCCTGGGTGAGGCTGGCGACGGCGTGCACCAGCGGATCGCGGTGGCGCGGCTGGATGGCCCGGCAGGCCGCGAGGGCCTCGGCGGCGCCGTCGCGATCGCCCAGGTAGAGCCGCGAGACGCCGAGGTTGGCGAGGAGCGCGCCCTGGCCGCGGTAGAAGCCGTGCTCGCGGCAGCGCTCGGCGGTCTCTGAGCAGAAGGTGGCGACCTCGCGCAGGCGCCCCAGGTAGATCAGGCCGGCTGAGAGCGTGGTGGCGGCGTTGACCTCGGCCTGGTTCATCGAGGGGGTGCGCCGGGCCAGGGCCAGCGCCTGGCGGCAGTCATCGACGGCGGCGGAGATCTCGCCGGCGGCGAGGCGGGCCAGGGCCACCTCGCGCAGGAGCTGGGAGGCGGCCATCGGCTGGGCGCTCATCAGGGCCTTGGCCTGGCGCACCCCGGCGGCGATGGCCCGGGCGCGGTTTCCCTGGCGGGCCTCATGAATCAGCAGCAGCCAGGCGGAGAGGCCCTGCTCTTCGGGGCTGCGGGCCCGGCGGTCGACCTCGAGCAGGTCGAGGTCGCGCACGGCGGCGGGGCGCAGCTCCAGGTTGGCGTAGAGGCGCGCAAAGGCGAAGAGGAAGTCGGCGTCGTCGCCCAGGTGCAGCTCGGCGGCGTGGACCCAGCGCTCCACCTCGCCGGGGTTGCCGCGGTCGAGCTCAAAGCGGATGGCGGCGAGGAAGTGCTCGCGCTGCACGGTGCCGGCCCGCAAGGCGTGGCGGATGGCGTGGAGGGGGGCCTCGGGCAGGCTGGGGCAGCGCTGCCAGGCCTGGGCGGCGGCGGCGTGGTGCTCGGCGCTGATGTCGGACCGCGCGATGCGGCGGGTGCCAGCGTCGGCGAAGCCGAGCCAGCGGGTGCCCGACAGCGTGGCGGTGGTCTCGGTGACCTCGGGGCGGGCGGCGTCGCGGGGGGCGGCCTGGCCGGGGGTCTCGTGGATGAGGAGCCAGCCCTGGCGCAGCAGGCGATCGAGGTCGGGGGCGAGGCGGTTGGCCACGGCGGCCGGGAAGGGCTCCTCCAGGACGGCCAGGGCGACCAGCTCCGGCACGGGGGAGAGCTCGGGGCCCTTCTCCTCGCGGTCGCTGGCCAGCATGCGCCAGGCGCGCGCGCAGGCGAGGAGTGGGCTGTCGCCCAGCCGGGTCTCGGGCCAGCGCCCGGGGGGAAGGATGGTCGGCAGGGCCTCGCGCTCGGCGGCCGGGGTCCAGGCCGGCGGCAACACCTGCCGAAGCCCGGCGGTCGGCCGGCGGGCTGTGGCCCAGACGACGAGGCTGGGCGGCCGCTCGGCGAGGAGCACCTGGATGACGGCGGCGCTACCCACATCGGCCTGGTCGAGGTCCCAGAGGATGACGGCGAGGTGGCCCTTGCGGGCGAGCACCCGGCGCAGGGCATTGCCCACCGCCACTGGGTCGGGCGGCCAGAGCTCGGCCTGCTGCACGGGGACGGGCAGCTCGGGCCAGATGGTGGCCAGCAGGGGGGCGTCGGCGCCGGCCAGGGCGCGGCGGGCGACGGGGTCGGGCTCGACGAAGAGCTCGGCCAGCACGGAGCGAATGGCGCCGAAGGGCCGGTCGGGGGTGCAGCGGGCGGAGATCGAGCGATAGCCCTTGCGGTACCACAGGTAGCGGGCCTCTTCGATCAGGCGCCCGCGGCCGCTGCCGGGCCGGCCGGTCACCACCACGCTGTCGGCGAGGAGCAGGCTGGCGTCGCCCACATAGGCGAGCGGGCTCGGCCAGGCGCCGGGGGGCACCGGCGCGCCGCGGGCCACGGCGTCGAGCAGCGACTCACACTCCTCGGCGCCGGGTCGGTCGGCCGGATCGAGGCTGAGCATGCGGTCGACCAGCTCGGCCAGGGCCAGGGGCACGGCGGCGCCAAGCAGGGCGAGGCTGGCCCGCGGCCGGGCGACCTTCCACTTGCCGGCCGGCACACCCGAGAGGGCCTCGTGCAGGGTGACGCCGAGGGCGTAGAGGTCGACGCGCTGATCGTGGCCGAGGCCGATGCGCTGCTCGGGGGCCATGTAGGCGACGGTGCCCATGAATTCGCTGCTGGTGTCGCCCGAGGGGCCGAAGCGGGCGGTGCCAAAGTCGAGGACCGTGACGCGGCCGTCTTCATCGACGAGGATGTTGGCCGGCTTGATGTCGCGGTGGGTGAGGCCGAGGCGGTGCACACCGGAGAGGGCCCGGGCGACGCCGGCGCCGGCGGTGGCGGCGCGCAGCACCTTCTCGGTGAGGTCGGCTCCGCGCTGCACATGGCGGTCGAAGGGCTCGCCGCGGGCCACATCCATCGTGAAGAAGACATGGCCCTGATCGGCGCCCACGTCGAGCACGCGCACCACGCTCGGCAGCCGCAGGGTGCGCAGGCGCTCGAACTCCTGGCGAAAGCGCTGCTCTTCGACCGGGTTTTCCTGGGCCCGCGCCTTCAAGGCGACCTGCTGGCCGCGGGCGTCCTCGACCAGCCAGACCTCGCCGTCGCCGCCCATGCCCAGGCGCGACAGGATGCGGTAGCCACGCAGGCTCATCCCCGGGGCGAGCGGCCGGGCGCTCATCCGCGGGCCAGCAGGGTCCGGCCGATGCGGGTGCCGGCGGCCATGGTGGTGAGCTGGGGGTTGACGCCCAGGCTGGTGGGGAAGACGCTGGCGTCGGCCACCCAGAGGCCGGGGATGGCGTGCGCCTCGCCGCTCGGCGCGAGCACGCTGGTGGCCGGGTCTTTGCCCATCCGCATCGTGCTTTGGGGGTGGGCCGAGTACATCACGAAGTCGCTCGGCTGGCGGCTCTCCAGGGCGGCGGCGAAGGCCTCGACGCTGCGGTGGCGGCCGATGCCGTGGATGGGGGCGGTGAAGGTGTGGGCCCCGCCGGCGGCCAGCACCTTGGCCGACTCCACCATGCCGGCCTTGATGCGCACCACGTCGCTGTCGAGCAGATCGTAGGTGATGTTGGCGCGCCCGTCGCCGAAGGCCCGCACCTGGCCCTGGCTGTCGTCGCTCACCATCACGATGAGGCCGCAGAGGTGGGGCAGCAGATCGAGGCCCTCGGCGAGGCGAGGCCCGACGGCGCCGATGGCGGTGAGGCAGGCCTCGGGCGGGGCGGTGAAGGTGTGGGGCAGCACGCCTGGCAGGTGGGTGGCGGTGAAGAAGGCGCCCTGGGTGGCCCCCTTCCACAGCTCGATGCGCTCGTCGCAGATGCCGATGACGGCGTTGCCGGGGTGGATGTGCAGGCCCTCGCCCACCGGGCCCATCTGGGCCGCGAGGCCGCAGTGCCAGAGCAGGCGGGGCGTGCCGATGGCCCCGGCGCTGAGCACCACGCGGGGGGCGCGTACGACGACCTCGCCGCCGATGGCGCCGGTGTCGGGGTGAACGGCGTGGCCGCGCAGGCCCACCGCCCGACCGCCCTCCACCAGGACCTCCACCACCTTGACCTCGGCCTGGATCAGCGCGCCGTTGGCGACGGCCTGCGGGAGGAAGGTGAGGTTGGTGCTGGCCTTTCCATTGCTGGGGCAGCCGAAATTGCAGACCCCGCAGCCTACGCAGCCCGGCGTGCTGCGCGGGGCGAGCCCGCCGCTGTGGCCGAGGGCGGCGACGCCCCGGGCGATGAGGGCGTTGTTGCCGCCGGCGACCTCGGGCAGGGTGATGTGGACGCCGACGATGGGCTCCACCTCTTCGTAGAGGCGGGTCATCTCGTCGGGGCCCCAGCCTTCGTCGTCGAGGAGGGTGGCCCAGTGGGCCAGCACCTCGTTGGGGGTGCGAAAGCTGAGCGCCGAGTTCACCAGGGTGCCGCCGCCGACCCCGCGCCCAGCCGCCACCGGGATGCCGACCGGCCCGCGGGCCAGCACGAGGCCGCCTTCTTGCATGTGGTAGCGGGCGGTGTGGGCGTGGTTGCGGGCGAAGCGGCTGGTGGAGGGGCCCTCTTCGAGCAGCACCACCTTGAGCCCACCGGCGGCCAGCACCCGCGCGGCGGCCGCCCCGCCGGGGCCGGTGCCGACGATGACCACATCGGCGGTGAGCGTGCGCCCAGGCCCAATCTCGGCGAAGCCGTCGGCCGGGGCCCGCGGCTGGATCACGCTGCGGTCGGGCAGGGGGTAGGCGGGGATGCGCACCACCGCGTCAGGTACGCTCATCGGCCGTAGCCACAGCCGTGCAGGACGGCGAAGAAGGGGGCCACTTCAGGGTGCGAGGTGTAGGCCATGCCCATGAGGGCCACCAGCAGCGTGGCGAC
>JBEIQK010001089.1:0-1734 GCA_040376505.1 Alphaproteobacteria bacterium
CCGTCGCAGTCCTCGGGGTCGCGGCAGTCGGCGATGCCGTCGCCGTCGGCGTCACCCCAGTCCTCGTCGATCATGCCCTCGCCGGTGTTGTCGATGCCGTCGCAGTCTTCGGACTCCACGCAGTCGGCGGTGCTGTCGCCGTCGGTGTCGGCGTAGCCCTCGTCGACCTCGCCGTCGCCATCGTTGTCTTCGCCGTCACAGACCTCCACGTCGGGGCAGATCTGCACCTCGGTGACAAACCAGGCCTTGGGATACAGATCCTCCCGGGCACAGTCGGCCGGCCAGATCCACTGGGCGCCGGTGCCGGTGAAGGCCGAGAGCGTGCCCCAGGTGCAGGTCGCCACCGTTTCGGCGCTCATGCCGCTCGTGGAGGTGGACCAGCCCGAGGCGGTCGGCGTGCCCAGCGAGGCCGACCAGGTCCCGTCGCCAGTGGCCGACGAGAGGACATTGTTCACCTTGACCGCGGCGATGAAGCCGGCCTGCACGCCGCTGCGATCCTGGGCGGTGGCGGCGATCCAGTGGCTGCCCCCGCTCACGGCGAGGTTGAAGGTCTGGGGCGCCGCCCAGCCGGCGGTGGAGCCCACGGCGGTTCCGTCCACATAGACGGTGGAGAGGTCGTCGCCCGAGGCGGTCACGCTCAGCTCGTAGGAGCAGTCCTCATCCACCTGTCCGTCGCCGTTGTTGTCGATGCAGTCGCAGTCCTCGACGTCGTCGCAGTCGGCGATGCCATCTTCGTCGGCGTCGAGCGCGTCTTCGTCGACCTCGCCGTCACCGTCGTTGTCGATGTGGTCGCACTCGTCGGTGAGCTCCATGCAGTCGGCGATGCCGTCGGCGTCGGTGTCGGTGAAGTCCTCGTCGATGGCGCCATCGTTGTCATTGTCGAGGCCGTCACACTCCTCGGGCACCGGCGGATCACAGGGTTCGCCGGTGTCTTCGGCCGGCGTGGAGGTGTCGGCCTCCTTGTCGCCACAGGCGACCAAAAAAGAGGAGAGGGCAAGCGAGATCAACAGGCGCGGCATGAGCATGACGGCTCCATCGCCCTTCTGGGCGGGTGTGGACAGGCTGGGCGTCGCGGTGCGCCCAGACATCCCCCTTCTACAGCCTCCCCCCGCCGGGCGGACCCTTCCCGTTTCCTACATCAAGGGGCGTACAAGGCCTCGATCTGGGCCCGGTGCCGCTCGATGATCACGCGCCGACGCAGCTTCAGCGTGGGGGTGAGCTCTCCACCCTCCACCGACAGCGGGCTTGGCAGCAGGGCCCAGCGCTTGATGGTCTCGGTGCGGGCGAGCCCGCGGTTGACCTCCTCCACCCGGGCGGCGATCGCGCGCCGCAGGGCCTCATCGTGGGGCACGTCGGCCTCGGTGCAGACGAGGGCCACGAGGTAGGGCCGCTCGCTGCCGATCACCACCGCCTGCCCGATCGGCCCGCCTTCGAGGGCCTTCTCGATGGGCACCGGTGCGATGTTCTTGCCGCCGGCGGTGACGATCAGCTCCTTCTTGCGGTCGAGGATGCGCACAAAGCCCTCGACGTCGACGCTGCCGATGTCGCCGGTGCGAAAGTAGCCATCGGGGGTGAAGGCCGCGGCGGTGGCGACTGGATCGTGCAGGTAGCCCGAAAAATTGCCCGGCCCGCGCACCAGCAGCTCACCGTCGGCATCGACCTTGACCGAGACCCCCGGCAGCGGCAGCCCGACCGTGCCAACCCGAAAACGGTCGGCCCGGTTGGCGGTGGCCG
>JBEIQK010000537.1:0-4615 GCA_040376505.1 Alphaproteobacteria bacterium
CGAGGCCGCCGCCGATCCCGACATCGAGGGCCTCTTCCTCGACGTCGGCGGGCTCGGCGTAGGCTGGAGCCAGACCCAGGAATTGCGCGCGGCCCTGCTGGAGTTCCGCGCGGCGGGCAAGCCCTGCAAGGCCTGGGCCGAGGCGCTGACCAACAAGGAGTACCTGCTGGCCAGCGCCTGCGACGAATTGCACCTCGCACCCGCCGGCATCGTGATGGTCCACGGCCTCGCCATGAACCAGCTCTTCTTCAAGGGCGCCTTCGACAAGTACGGCGTGGTCGCCAACTTCGAGCATGTGGGCGACTTCAAGAGCGCGGTGGAGCCCTACCAGCGCACCGAGCCCTCCGAGGCGGCCCAGCAGGCCACCGACGCGCTGCTGGACTCGCTGTACAGCCAGCTCATCGCCGGCATCGCCGAGGGCCGCAAGGTCGACGTCGAGAAGGCCGCCTCCTGGCTCACCGAGCCGCCCATCACCCCCGAGGATGCGCTGGCGGCCGGCATGGTCGACAAGCTCTCCTACCGGGATGAGCTGGTGCCCGGCACCTTCAAAGAAGACGAGCTGGTGCGCTTTGGCGCCTACCTGCGCGAGCGCCGCGGCGACTGGAGCAAGGGGGCCTCCACCATCGCCATCCTCTACGCCGAGGGCACCATCATCGACGGCGAGAGCGTCGACGACATGTTCGGCGGCAAGTACATCGGCCACAAGACCTTCGGCGCCCAGATGAAGAAGGCCCGCGAAGACGACGAGGTGGTCGCCGTCGTCGTGCGGGTCAACAGCCCCGGCGGCAGCGGGTCGGCCTCCGACGCGATGTGGCGCGAGGTGGCCCTCACCAAAGAGAAGAAGCCGGTCATCATCAGCATGTCCGACTACGCGGCCAGCGGCGGCTACTACATGTCGATGGGCGCCAGCCACATCTTCGCCGAGCCCGGCACGCTCACCGGCTCGATCGGCGTCTTTGGCGGCAAGATGAACCTCTCGGGGCTCTACGGGCAGGTGGGCGTGACGATGCACACCAGCCAGCGCGGCCCCTACGCCAACCTCCTCTCCAGCACGAGCGACTTCACCGAGCCTGAGCGGGCCAAGTTCCGCCGCTTTTTGGAGACCTTCTACACAACCTTCGTCACCAAGGCCGCCGAGGGCCGCGGCAAGACCTACGAAGAGCTGCATGCCGTCGCCCAGGGCCGCGTGTGGACCGGCGAGCAGGCCCTGGAGCGCGGCCTCATCGACGAGTTGGGCGGCCTCGACGACGCCATCGCAAAGGCCGCCGAGCTGGCCAACGTGAGCCCCGCCGAGACCGCCATCGTGCGCATCCCCGAGCGAAAGGCCTTCTTGGACCAGCTCCTCGAAGACCTCTCCAAGACCCCCGAGGCCGCCATCGACCCGCGCCTGATGGCGCCGGAGACCCAGGCCGCCCTGCGCCACCTGATGGCCCTCGACGCGGCGATGGGCAGCAGCGGCCTCGTGGCGGCCCTGCCCGGCGCCTACGACCTGCGCTAGCCCTCCTCTGCGAGGGCGCAGATCAGCGGATCATCGCCCACGCAAAGGCTGTGGAAGAAGAACTGGCCGGTGAGCAGCGTGCTGAGCCGGGCGTTGACCTCGACCCAGTCTGCAGTGTCGGCCACGACGAGGCCCGAGACGCCGACGAGGTAGCGGCCATCGACCGGGAAGGCCTCCGGCGGCAGCTCGACCGTCACGCTGCCCTGCCCCTGAGACAGCGCGTAGATCGCCTCCACGCTGGTCAGCTCGTTGCTCCAGGTGGTGGCCCCGGTGAGCAGGTCGAGCACCGTGATCGACAGCCCGTCAAAGCCCTGGCCCGCAGCGTCGATCACCAGCCCCATGCCCGAAGGCAGGGTCTCGGGCACGCTCACCCGCGGGGCCGGCGGCAGCAGGGCCGCCATTTCGTGGCGCTGGCCGCCCTGGTGCGCGCTGATCTCCAGCTCGGTGTTGGCGATGTAGGCGAGGCCCTCCTCGGTCCCCGCGCGGTACTGCCCGCCGCCCAGGGCGCTGAAGGAGGCAGCCACGCCGCCCTCCCCGAAGGCAAAGAGCTCGGCGTCGCCGATCGGCTGGCCAAAGCCCCCCGAGGGCGAGATCGAGCTGAGGTAGAAGGTCGAGGTCGCCCCGCCTTCAAAGTCGGTGCCCACCAAGGCCTCGGCCACGAGTGGATCGGAGGGGGGCACCACGCCGCTCACCACCCCCTGGGCGACAAAGCCCTCGGTCAGCTCTTCGATCGAGGCCCGCAGGTCGGCCAGCTTGCCGCAGCCCGACAAGGAGGTGGCGATCAGGGCGAGGCACGCGCTACGCGACAACAATGGGCTCATCCGCGTCTCCAAAGGCGGGGCTCCTCTCCAAGCACCCCGCGTTGACATCCCAGCAGATCGGCGCTAAGCCGCCGCCGCAATAGCCCTCCGAGGATCAATTCCCATGGCCAGCAATACCGCCGAGACTGAGTTCAAGCGCGCCCGGCGCCACACCAACGCCGGCAAGGATCGCAAGCGCGACCTCGCCAACAAGGGCACCACCAAGCCCTTCGCCATCCACACCGCCGAGGCCGACGCCAACGCCCCCGCGATGGCCAAGGGTGGCCAGAGCTGAGCGCCCTCCGCGGCGAAAGAGCGCGTGGCCCCAAAAGCCGCGCGCTTTTCATTTGGGACTACGCTGGCAGGCCAAAGAGGGCGCTGGCGGTGGCGTAGCTGGCCTCGGCCACCGCGGCGGCGCTCATCTGGCGCACCCGGCCGATCTCGGCGGCGACGTAGCCCACCAGCGCCGGCTCGTTGCGCTTGCCCCGGTGCGGCATCGGCGTGAGAAAGGGCGTGTCGGTCTCGATCAGCAGGCGATCAAGCGGGGCCGCCGCCGCCACGGCCCGCATCTCATCGGACTTCTTGAAGGTCACGATGCCGGGAATCGAGACGAAGCCGCCCTCCCCGACGATGGCCCGCATCTCCTCCACCGTGCCCGAGAAGCAGTGGTAGAGCACCCGCCCCGCGAAGGCCCCCTCGCGACGCAGGATGTCGAAGGTCTCGCCGCCGCTCTCGCGGTCGTGGATGACGAGCGGCAGGCCCAGTTCCAGGCCGAGGCGGATCTGGGCGACGAAGGCGGCCCGCTGCTGATCGCGCGGGGAGTTGTCGTAGTGGAAGTCGAGGCCCATCTCGCCGATGGCCACCACCCGCGGGTGGGCCAGCAGGCGGCGCAGCAGCGGCCCGCTCTCGGGGGTCCAGAGGCTGGCGTCGTGGGGGTGCACCCCCAGGCTGGCCCAGACGTCGGCGTGCCGCTCCACCACCTGCAGCGCCCGGGCCGCCGAATCGAGGCCGTAGCCCGAGCCGATCGTGACCATCCGCGCCACACCCGCGGCGCGGGCCCGCTCCACCGCGGCGTCGACCCCCGCATCGCCGCCAAAGACGTCGGGATCGAGGTGACAGTGGCTGTCGAAGAGGCGCCCCCCCGAGGGTGGCAAGGCAGCAGGGGCGGTCATGCGGGGACTCCAGGGCGCAGCACGCGGGCCGGCCCGAGCTCGGTGGCGAGGCGGGTGAAGAGCCCGTCGAGCACGAGGCGGGCGTTGACGAAGGCCTCGATGTCGGCCCGGGCGCGCTCCAGGGTGCCCGCCACCCGCGCCACGCCCACCGGCCCCAGCGCCGCCGCCCAGGCCAGCGCCGTGGCGCGCCGATCGGGGTGAAAGAGGCGATCATCGCTCACGGCACCGGCCCCGCAGAGGAGCAGGGCGTCGCGGCACAGGGTGGAGAGCGCGTCGATCAGGGCCAGCACCTCGGGCAGCCAGCGGGCCCGGTCGCCCTTGACGAGGCCCTCGGCCGCGGAAAACATGCCCTCGATCGGCCCGGCGATGGCGGCAAGCGCCTGATCACGCACCGCCACCCAGCGCTCGGCGGATCCCTCGGCCAGCGCCATGGCCCCCCCGGGGCTGCCCCCGGCGAGGCGCGCGGCCCGCAGCGGATCTTCGACGCCCCGGGCCGCCAGCCACGGCAGGAGCTCGGCGTCGTGCACCGGCCCCATCCGCACCCGCTGGGCCCGCGAGCGCACCGTCACCAGCAGCCGGCTGGCCCGCTCGGTGAGGAGGATGAAGCCGGTCGAGTCGGGGGGCTCCTCCAAGGTCTTGAGCAGGGCGTTGGCGCACTCAGGGCCCATGGCGTCGGCGGGATCGATGATCACGAAGCGACGCTTCGCGTAGGCCGGCCGCAGGGTGAGCGCCGAGAGGAGCAGGCGGGCCTGGGAGACCGAGATGATCGGGGCGGTCTTTTCAGGATCGAGGCCGAGCCAGAGGATGTCGGTGTGGCGACCCCGGGCGATCTGCCGGCAGGGCCAGCAGGCCCCGCAGGGGGCCGGCGCCTCGCCTTCGCAGTTGGCCAGGGCGGCGAGGGTGAGGGCCACGCGCGCCTTTCCAACGCCAGCCGGGCCTTCGAGCAGCAGGCAGGGGTGCAGCCGCGCCTCGGTCACCAGGGTGCGCAGCCGCGTCACCACCGCAGCGTTGCCGATGGTGGGCGCGGTGTAGAGGTCCTCGATGACCCGAGGCTCGCCGAAGGGGTTGGTGGGCTTGTCGGCCATGTCACGGGCTATCCAGCGGCGCCCCTGTGCGGTACGGTGCGCGCGGAGGCCGCCCATGCG
>JBEIQK010000669.1:0-3725 GCA_040376505.1 Alphaproteobacteria bacterium
AGGAGGCGGGTGAACAGACGTTGGTGGTGCTCCCCGACGGCCGCAAGGGCTGGCTGATGAACAGCGCGTTGATGAGCGCCGATCCGGGGGCGCCGTTTCCGGCCGTCGAGGCCGGCGGTTAGCCGTCAGAATGCCTGTCGATCCGCCGGATTTTCCCGCCGCCCACTCCATGGACTCCTGCTGGTTCGCCGTCGACGAGGCCGGCGAGGTGGCCTTCTTCGACACCGGCGAGGGCGGAGCCTTGCCCACGGCCGATGCCTTCCCCAAAGGCCGCGAGGCCGGCGGCGACACCCCCTTCGACATCGACAGCCTGATGATCGCAGCCCTCACCACCCGGGCCACGGCGGTGCCAGCGCTGCAGACCCTGCTCTTCGACACCCCCAACTGGGCAGACGCCCTCCGCCACGCGGTCTACGAGCTCCCCGAGTCCGAGATGATCGGCCTCCTCGCCTGGCTTGGCATCTACCACTACGGCTGCGACGACGCCGTGGCCTCGCCCTACGAGCGCGGCGCCGCGGTGCCCGAGCCCCTGCAGGCCCACCGCCTGCCGCCGGAGCTGGCCCGTCGACTCGACGCAGCCCTGCTGCCCCTTCGCTTCGCCGCCGCGCCGCGCATCGCGGTGCCGGCCCTGGTGCCCAGCGAGGCCTGGAGCGACCGCTGGTCGGACCTCGATGGGGTGGTGCGCCGGCTCGACGGCGGGCCGGTCGATGACGAGGAGGCCGCTGACTTCAGCTCTTTCGGCCTCCCCACCAAAGAAGAGCGGCTGCCCCTCTCCGAGGCCGCCGCCCTCGCGGTGCTGGCGCAGCTCTTCGCCCGGCCGCTGCCCCCGCCGGTCTCAGCGCCCACGCCGCCGCCGGGGGGCCTGTGGGTCTGGTTGCAGCGGCTCTTTGGCCGATGAAGATCGAACGTCTCTCGCTGGAGCTCACCCAGCAGTGCAGCAAGGGCTGCGACTTCTGCTACAACGGCAGCGGCCCCCAAGGCGGGGAGGGCTGGCAGACCGGCGAGGTGCTGCAATTCGTCGGGGCGCTGGCCGATCAGGGCCTGCGCGCCGTCTCCCTCGGCGGGGGCGAGCCCTTGCAGCACCCGGGGCTCTTTGAGGTCCTCGATGGGCTGCGCGGGCGGCTCTTTCGCTCGGTCACCACCAATGGACTGCTGCTCGACGGCCTCTTCGAGGCCCTCGTCGCCGCCCGGCCTGACAAGGTCCATGTCTCTGTTCACTACCCCGACCGCCCGGCCGAGCTAAGCCGGGTCATCCGACAGGTGCTCGCCCTGGAGGCCGCTGGGCTGCGCAGCAGGGTGAACCTGCTGATCGGCGCTTCTTCGGTGGAGGCCGCCCAGCGGGCCCATCAGCAGCTCCTCGCCGCCGGCATCGGCCCCGAGCGGTTGATGTTGCTGCCGCGCCGCGGCGTGGACAGTCCCAGCCCGGCCCAACTCGCCCAGGTGGCCGGCGGCGCCCGCTTTCAGTCGGTGACCTGCCTGCTCCGCTGTCAGGAGAGCCCGCGCTTTGTGTCGGTCGACTGGAGCAAGCGGGTGGCCTGGTGCAGCTACACCGCGCGCCGTCGGCGCCTGCCGAGCCTCGATTCGGCGGGCCTGATGGCCGCCCTCGACGGGCTCGGCCTCAGCTTTTGTGGAGGCGCCCTGCCGACTCCACCCCCAGGACCCGACGAAGGAGCCCATCTACCCTGAGCCCCAGCGGATCAGGCCCCGGCTCGCCGCGCAGACGACGCTCGGCGTGCAGGCGGGCCGGCGCGGTGCGGTAGCGCTGGGGCAGGGCGCGGTTGGCGGCGGCGATGAGGGCGGTGAGCCGATCGGCGGCCCGGGCCTCGGCGGGGGAGAGGGCGAGGCCATAGGCCCGGGCGAGGTCGGGCGGCAGCCAGCGGCCGGTGAGCAGGCGCAGGAGCGCGTAGAGGGGGCGAGCGAGCGCCGTCGGCGGGCGCAGGAGGGCCGTGGCCAGGGCTTGGGCGTGGGGCCCCACCACCGCCTTGTCGCTGGCCAGGGTGTCGTGGACATGGGCCTGGAGCGCCGCCCAGGTGGAGGGAAAACGGTCGCGCGGGATGCCGAACAGTCGGTAGAAGTCGGCGGCCTCGGCGACGAGGGCGTCTTTGTCGGCCGCCGAGAGCGGGGAGATCAGGGTCTCCTGGGTGAAGACCGCCGACTCCACCACCGTGCAGGCCACCCAGACCAGGGCCTCGATGTGGGTGGCGGCATAGCGCTGGCCGGCCTTGAAGCGACCGGTGTCGCGGGCGAAGGTGCCCTCCACGCGCTGGTGCTTCTCAAAGACCTCGCGGGCGAGGCGGAGCATGGTGGCGCCATCGGCGAAGCCAAGGCCAAACATCGTGTCGAGGGTCGCGTACAGTCGGGCGGCCGGCTGGGACAGAAAGGCGCTGTGGTCGACGAGGCCCATGGCGTCGCCGTAGGCGAACTGAATGAGCAGGGCCCGCAGGCCGCCCAGGAGCGCCACCTGCTCGCCGGTGACCCGCCAGGTGGCCGAGCCGGGGGCGGCGATGCAGGCGACGCCGTCGAGGCTGCGGGCCTCCTCCAGCGCGGCCTCGAAGGCCTCGGGGCTGACCTCGTCGGCGCCGGGGGCGGGGCTCCGTTCACCCTGCCAGACCCGGCGCAGCAAGGGGCGACAGGCGCCGCAGACGGTGCCGGCGCCGGTGTTCTCGCAGAGGGCGTCTACGCTTGTGCAGCCCTGGGCTTGGGCGTCGAGCAGGGCGCCGCGGCGCAGGCCGGTGCAGCCGCAGAGCAGGCGATCGGACTCGTGTACCGGGGGGCCGAGGCGCCCGGTCCAGCGAAAGCGCTCCAATTCGGCCGGGCGGGCCGGCGCGCCGCTGCGCAGCCGCTCGATCAGCGGGGCGGCGACGGACAGATCGCCGGTGACGGTGACGCGCAGGATGCGCTCGCCGCGAAGCTCGATGCGTTGGGTGTCGTGAACGATCTCCCAGGGCGCTCCTTCGCCGGGTGGGTCGACGGTGAGGCGCAGCAGGGGCGGCGCCGGCCGGGCGACCACCTCCAGGCGGCGGCCGTCGGGCAGGCGCTCGGTGGCCCGCACGCAGGGCTGGCCCTCGATGGTGCCGGGCTGGATGCTGCGCCCCTCGCCAAAGACCTGCGCCACTCCGGCGTCATCGACGATGCGGGCCTCGCTCCACCGCTCGGGCAGAGAGGGGGCGACCCGGGCGGCGAAGGTGGCGGGATCGACGCGAAGGAGCTCGCAGGGGCTCAGAGCCACCACCGTGGCGGTGCGGCGGCCCTCGCCATCGCCGTTGAGGCCGCGCTCGCCAAAGGTGCTGCCCGCGAGCAGCCGGGCGACGCGCTGCTCGCCGATGCGCACCTCCACGCTGCCGGCGCGCAGCAGGTAGAAGGCGTCGGCGGGATCGCCCTCGGCGAAGAGCTGCGCCCCGGGCGGCCGAAACTGCGGCTGGGCCTCGCGGAGCAGGGCGGCAAAGGCGTCTTCGGGCAGGCGGCGGAGGAGGGGGCCCTCGCGCAGGCGCTGGGCGGCCTCGGCGGTGAGGCCGGAGAAGGGCGGGTAGCCGTCGCGATCGTGGTGCTGGCGCCGGGCGGTGTAGCGGGCGTAGAGCGCGGTTTGCAGGGCCGGATCGGCGGCCATGGCGGCCAGCAGCGCGCCCCGGTCGATGCGCAGGAGCTGGCTGGGGCTGATGGTGCGGGCCCCGGCGCTGCGCGGCTCGCCCGAGATGGCGGCGATCTCGCCAAAGACCTCGCCGGGA
>JBEIQK010000509.1:0-4854 GCA_040376505.1 Alphaproteobacteria bacterium
ACTTCGAGCTGGTGAAGGCCCACCTCACCGAGGATGGCGTGCTGGCCGTCAACGTCGCCAGCCCGCGCGGGGTGAGCGCCGACCTCTCGGCGATGATCTTCCGCACGCTGAAAGAGGTCTTTCCCACCGTCCTGCTGATCGACGCCACCCAGGCCAATGACGTGATCCTGGCCCTGGTGAAAGAGAAGCCCATCGACACCGGCGTGCGGCACTTCGCCGCCCTGCCGCCCACCCTGGCCTTGGAGAGCCTGCGCGAGCGGCTGCCCAGCAAGGTGAGCGCTGGCGTACCCGGCTGGGAGGGAGCGCGGGTGCTCACCGATGATCAAGCGCCCGTCGAGCTCGCCTGGGATCTGATGACCATGGAGTACGCCCAGGAGGGCTAGGCCGCGGATTGCTTGCGCGGGATCGCTGGGCTACGCCCCCGCCCCCTCCGGTCCCCCCGAGGTTCCGATGTCCGAGCTGTCCCCCGAAGCCACGCCCCTCCGTCGGCCCCGCTTCGTCACCGCGGTCCCTGGCCCCAAGGCCACCGCCATCATCCAGCGCAGCGAGGGGGCCGTCTCCACCTCGTACACCCGCGACTACCCCCTCGTCGCCGAGAAGGGCGAGGGCTGCTGGATCACCGATCCCGACGACAATGAATTCCTGGACATGACCAGCGGCATCGCCGTCTGTTCGACCGGCCACTGCCACCCCAGCGTGGTGCGCGCCATCCAGGAGCAGGCCGGCAAGCTCATTCACATGAGCGGCACCGACTTCTACTACGCGCCCCAAAGCCGCCTCGCCCACCGCATGGCCAACATCGGCGCCGTGCGCGGCGACAAGCACCGCGTGTACTTCGGCAACTCCGGCACCGAAGCCAATGAGTGTGCGCTCAAGCTGGCCCGCCACAAGACCGGCCGCTACGGCATCATCGGCTTTCTGGGCAGCTTCCACGGCCGCTCGCTGGGCTCGGTCTCGGTCACCAGCAGCCGGGCCATCCAGCGGGCCCGCTTCGGACCCCTGCTCCCCGGCGTCTTCCACAGCCTCGACCCAGACCCCCTGCGCCACGGCGCCGACGCCACCCCGCGGGCCCTGGAGCACCTCGACCTCGTGCTCAGCAAGCTGATCACGCCAGAAGAGGTCGCCGCCATCCTGGTGGAGCCCATCCAGGGCGAGGGCGGCTACATCATCCCGCCGGACTCCTTCCTCATCGCCCTGCGCGAGCTCTGCGACAAGCACGGCATCCTGCTGATGTTCGACGAGGTGCAGTCGGGCATGGGGCGCACCGGCAAGATGTTCGCCTGGCAGCACTCCGGCGTCGCACCCGACGTCATCAGCCTCGCCAAGGGCATCGCCAGCGGCATGCCGCTGTCGGCCACCATCTCCAGCGCGGAGATCATGAGCTGGCCCCCCGGCGCCCACGCCAGCACCTTTGGCGGCAACCCGGTCTCCTGCGCCGCCTCCTGGGCCACCCTCGACCTGCTCGAGGGCGGGCTCGTGCACAACGCCGCGGTGGTCGGCGATCGCTTCCAGGCCATGCTGGCCGAGGGGCTCAAGAACCACCCCCGGGTGGGCGAGGTCCGCGGGCGCGGCTTGATGGTCGCGGTAGAGCTGGTGAAGGATCGTGAGTCGCTGGCCCGCGACGGCGAGCTCCGCAACGCCGTGGTGATGCGGGCTTTCGACAAGGGCCTGCTGATCCTGGGCTGCGGCCCCAACTCCATCCGCTTCGCCCCGGCCCTCGTCCTCAACGAGGCCGAGGCCACCGTCGCCGCCGAGATCTTCATCGACGTGCTGAACGAGCTTTGCTGAACCCCATTTCTGTGCGAGGTGCGCCGTGAAGCGCTTCGAAGGCCTGGATTTCTACAACATCAACGCCATGCTCACCGAAGAGGAGCGGGCCGTTCAGTCCCTCGTCCGCGACTGGGTCGAGGACAAGTGCATCCCGATCATCGAGAAGCACTGCAAGGAGGGCACCTTCCCGATGCACCTCATCCCCGAGATCGGGGAGATGGGCCTGCTCGGCATGAACCTGCACGGCTACGGCTGTGCCGGCATGAGCAACGTGGCCTACGGCATCGCCTGCCAGGAGCTGGAGCGCGGTGACTCCGGTCTGCGCAGCTTCGTGAGCGTGCAGGGCTCGCTGTGCATGTTCCCCATCTGGAAGTTCGGCAGCGAAGAGCAGAAGCAGAAGTACCTGCCCGAGATGGCGTCGGGCCGCCTGATCGGCTGCTTCGGCCTCACCGAGCCCGACTTCGGCAGCAACCCGGGCGGCATGATCACCAAGGCCGTCGACGATGGCGACAGCTACGTGCTCAACGGCGCGAAGATGTGGATCACCAACGGCACGCTGGCCGGCGTGGCCATCGTCTGGGCCAAGCTCGACGGCGTGATCCGCGGCTTCCTCGTTGAGAAGGGCGACGCCGGCTTCTCCGCCCCCGAGATGCACGGCAAGCACTCGCTCAAGGCCTCGGTCACCTCCGAGCTCGTCTTCCAGGACGTGCGCATCCCCAAGGATCGCATCCTGCCCGGCGTGAAGGGCCTCAAGGGCCCCCTCTCCTGCCTCACCAACGCCCGCTTCGGCATCAGTTGGGGCGCGCTCGGCGCGGCGATGGCCTGCTACTTCTCGGCCAAGGAGTACGCGATTTCGCGCATCCAGTATGGCAAGCCCATCGCCAGCTTTCAGCTCGTGCAGAACAAGCTGGCCTGGATGCTGCGTGAGATCACCAAGGGCCAGCTCCTCGCCCTGCACGTCGGCCGCATGAAGGACGACGGCACGATGATCCCCGAGCAGGTCTCGCTGGCGAAGATGAACAACGTCGACATCGCCCTGCAGATCGCCCGCACCGCCCGCGACATCCACGGCGCCAACGGGATCCTCGACGAGTACCCGATCATGCGCCACATGGCGAACCTCGAAAGCGTCTACACCTACGAGGGCACCCACGACATCCACAACCTCATTCTGGGGCGGTGGATCACCGGCATCGCCGCCTTCGAGTAGGCCCCGCCGGGGCCCGCTCCGGCGACGGAGGGGGCCTCAGGCGCCGCGGTAGATCGCCCGGCTGTGCTCCGTCTCATGCACGACGACGGCGGAGAGGGCCGGGCAACCCGGGGCGAGGGCCTTGTAAATCCAGATCGCGATGTTCTCGGCCGTGGGGTTCTCCAGGCCGGGGATCTCGTTGAGCAGGTGGTGATCGAGGGCCTCCATCACCGGCGTGAAGGCCGCTTCGATGTCGTAGAAGTCGATCACCCAACCCGACTGCGGATCCACCTCCCCCGCCACCTGCACCTCGACCTTGTAGGAGTGGCCGTGGATGCGGCGGCACCGATGGCCGGGCACGACGTTGGGCAGGAAATGCGCCGCTTCAAAGCGAAAACCCTGCACGATCTCACAGACTGGCATCTGGCGCTCCGTTGGGGCCGCTCGCCTAACCCGACCCAGGCCCCAACCGCGGGGGGCGCGCTGACAGGATTTGACGAGTGATTTCACCACGGCCTTACAGGGGGGGTGCAATGCTACCCCATGTTCCTCGCCCCTCCCCTCCTGAGCCTCCTCCTCGTCCTGGCCCTTCCTGCGCAGGCCGTGCCGCCCCCCCCCGTCACCACCACCGATCCGACGCTTGTATGCGGCAATTATCGGTCGCTCCCCGAGGTGTACGGCTACTGCGTCTACCACAACCTGCCGGGCGGCATCCAGCAGTCCGAGGCGGTGGTCTGGTGCACCAAGGCTCAGACCTGGGAGGCCGAATGTCGCCACGCCTGGGTCGCCGACCAGATCTTTCGTGGCGTGGCCACCCCCTTGGAGGCCTTGCTGGAGGTCTGCGGTGAGGACCCCAACTGCCGACTCGACGCGCTCGACTTTCGCGCCAGCGCCGACGTCCTCGAACAGCTCCAGCGCTGCCAAACCCACGGCGGCGCCCACGCCGAAGACTGCGCCGTCCACGCCACCCAGCGCTGGTGGTACACCACCCCCACCCCCGCAGAGCTCCAGCGGGTGGCCCGCAACGCCCGCGCCTACAACGAGCGCATCGGCTTCTTCCTCGGCGCCGCCGTCGCCTGCGACGCGGCGATCACCTGCCCCGAAGGCCCCCGCACCGAGAGCTACTGCCGCGGCTGGGCCGAAGAGTTCACCAAGAACCCTCAGCGCTGCCCCTCCCACGGGCCCCCCAGCCAGGGCACCGGCACCACCGAGAGCCAGATGGGCGCCCCCCGCCAGGATCAGGCGCCCATCTCGCCGGTGAACCCGGTGGGGCCCTACAAGGGCCTGCGCACCCAGCCCTCCGCACCGTAGGTGATCTCCTCGGTGGGCCAGTCCACTGGGTCCATCACCACCGTCTGCACGAGCACGCGCCCGTCGAGGTCTTCGCTGGTGACCCGCACCACCGAGCCCGCCGGCCGGCCGCGCACCATGCCCAGGAAGGCGTCGAGGTCGGCGATCGGCTCGCCATCGATGGCGGTGATCCGCCGCGTGGGGTTGAGGCGGCCCGACGCCACCGGCGAGCCATACCAGCTCCAGGCCACATAGACCCCGCTGCGCGGCACCCCGGATTGGGCCGAGACCGTGTAGGGCACCGGCTGCACCAGGGCGCCGGCCCAGAGCAGGGCCCGGCGCGTGCCCTTGGCCGACTCAGCCTGGGGGCTGAGGCGCACCTGTTGGGGCCGCCCCTCGCGCAGGAGGCCCAACTCCACCGCGCCGAGCCGGGCCGCGCCATCCACCTGGGAGGCCGAGGTCGCCGCCGCGCCGTTGACCGAGAGGATGAGGTCCCCCTCGCGCAGGGCCCCCGCCGCCGCCGATCCGGGCGCCAGGCGGATCACCTGCAGCACCCGGCGTTGCCGCGGCGCGGCGTCGAGCAGCAGCGCCCGCGCCTCGGCGGA
>JBEIQK010000336.1:0-6637 GCA_040376505.1 Alphaproteobacteria bacterium
CGATGGTGCCGAAGTCGGGGGTCGCCTGGGCGGCATTTAGGAGCAGGTTCCAGATCACCTGCCGAAAGCGCCCAGCGTCGAGGCGCACCGAGGGCAACATCCGCACCCGGGTTCGCAGCACCCGCGTCTCGTAGCTGCGGTCGTTGCGAAAGGTGGCCACCACCTCGCCGATGATCTGCCCCGGATCGGCCTCGGTGAGGGCGAGGCGCACCGGGCGGGCGCTGTCCAAAAAGTCCTCGACGAGGTTGTTGAGCCGCCGCACCTCGCGCAGGACGATGTCAAAGAGCGGGTCTTTGTGCTCATCGCGCAGCAATTGCACCGAGCCCGACAGGCTGGCCAGCGGGTTGCGGATCTCATGGGCAAGTCCCGCGGCGTAGCGCCCCACCGCGCTCAGGCGCTCCTCGCGGGCCACCTGGGCCTCCATCTCGCGTAAGCGGGTGACGTCTTCGACCAGCACCACCTCGCCGCCGCCCTGCAAGGGGCTGCGGCTGCACATCAACATCGCGGGCCCCGCCCCTTCGGCCCGCCGCTGCTCCCAGCGCTCGCCCCGGGGCTGCAACACCTCTCCCAAGGCCTGGCCCACCGCGGCGCCCAACACCTCGCGGGCCCAGGGGTTGGCCATCGTCACCAGGCCGGCCTCGTTCACGATCAGCACCCCCGTGCGGATCTCGTCGAGGATGTGCTGCTGGCGCTGCTGCAAGACCTGGTTCACCTCCACCTGGCGGGCCAGCGCCGCGCCGGCGAGGCTCCGGCTGTGGGAGAGCAGGCTGGCGAGGAGCCCGACCAGCAACAAGGCGAAGACCTGCACCAGGAGCTGCGCCCGCACGACGTCATTGTCGGTGGTGCCAAAGGCGTGGGCCGCCCAGTCCTCGCCGCGCAGGGCGACGATGCCCAGAAAGGCCACCCCGTTGACCCCCGAGAAGATCGCCGGGGCCTTGCTCGGCAGCAGCCAGGCCGCGCCCACGATGTTGACGAAGTAGAGCAGCGCGAAGGTGGAGAGGGCGCCGTCGACCGTGGCCACCAGGGCCGAGGCCAGGGCCACGTCGAGGCTGAGCTGAAACCAGATGAAGCCCTGCCGGCGCCCCCAGCCCCGGCGCAGCAGGGCGGCGCTCAGCAGCAGCACCACAAAGTGCCCCCCGAGGATGCCCCACATCTCCGCGGTGATCGAGCCCAGCAGCGACGCCCAGGCGGGCGCGCCGGGCACCACATCCTTGGCGGAGAGGCCCTCGCTGAACCAGTACATGCCCAGCAGGAGGACGCCAAAGAGGGTGCGGACGAGGACATAGCCCTCGAGGGCGCGGGAGCCACCGCCCGCACCACGGGCGCTCACATCAGCCACCGACGCTCGATGCCATCGAGAAGATCGGCATGTACATCGCGATCACGAGGCCGCCGATGATGACGCCGAGGAAGACGATGATGATCGGCTCCATCATGCTGGTGAGGTTCTCGACCGCCTGATCGACCTCGTCTTCGTAGAAGTCGGCGACCTTGCCGAGCATGACGTCGAGCGCGCCGGTGGCCTCGCCGACGGTGATCATCTGGCAGACCATCTCCGGGAAGATCTTGGCCTCGCTCAGCGGCTCGGAGATCGAACGACCTTCCGAGATGCCGGTGCGCACCTTCTCCACGGCGTTCTGGATGACCTTGTTTCCCGCCGTGCGGGCGCAGATCTCCAGGGCTTCGAGGATGGGCACGCCCGAGCTGATCATGGTGCCCAGCGTGCGGCAAAAGCGCGCCACCGCCACCTTCTTGAGCAGGTCTCCCATGACAGGCATCTGCAAGAGCAGCCCGTCAAGCACCACCTCGCCGCGCTTGGTCTTGTAGAACTGCTTGACGCCGACATAAATGCCGACCATCCCGATCACAATGAAGAGGAAGTTGGCCTGGAGCCACTTCGACAGGTCGATGACGATCTGGGTGGGCGCCGGCAAGGCGGCGCCGAACTCGGCGAACATCTCCTCGAAGGTGGGCACCACCTTGAGCAGGAGGATGGCCACGACCACCAGCGACACGCCCACGACGATGATCGGGTACATCATGGCGCCCTTGATCTGGCGCTTGAGCTTGTCGGCCTTCTCGAGGTACTGAGCGAGCCGGTTGAGGATGGTGTCGAGGATACCGCCCACCTCGCCAGCGGCGATCATGTTGCGGAAGAGCTCGTCAAAGGTGTTCGGGAACTTGTTCAAGGCCTCGGCGAAGGTTGTGCCCGCCTCGACTTGATCCTTCACCACCAGCAGCTCAGCCCGAAAGGTGGGGTTGGCCGCCTGCTTGCTCTGGATGTCGAGGCACTGCACCAGCGGCAGCCCCGAGTCGATCATCGTGGCGAACTGCCGCGTGAAGACCACGAGGTCTTTGGTGGTGACCTTGGGCTTCATGAAGTCGAACTGCGGCATCTTGATGTTGACCGAGCCCGCACCCCCGCCCTTGGCGCGGACGGCGGTGGGGTTGATCTGCATCTGGCGCAAGCGATTGCGCGCAGCTTCGCCGTCGGCGGCTTCGAGCTCGCCCTTGCGGACTTCTCCGCTGGCAGTTCGACCTTCGTATGCGAAGACGGGCATCCCGCGACCTCTGCCGGCCCGCCGCCACCGCGCATGGGTGGCGGCCTGCCGAGTTGTAGCGCCCTGAGCTTACAGCGAGGGGGGCCGCCTTTGCAACGCCCCCGGCAACCTGCGCGCAGATGGCCCCGCGCGCGCGGCGATCAGTCCGAAGCCGTGGCGCGCACGACCTCATCGACCGAGGTCATGCCCTCGGCCAGCTTGCCGAGCGCGCTCATCCGCAGCGACTTCATGCCCTGGCGGATCGCCTCGCGCTTGAGCTCCAGGGTGCTGGCGCCGTTCAGGATGAACTCGCGCAATTCGTCGCTCATCACCATGATCTCGTACACGGCGATGCGGCCCTTGTAGCCGGTGTTGTTGCAGGTCTGGCAGCCCACCCCGCGCTTCACGTTGTAGCGGCCCACCTGCTCGGGGGGCACGCCGAGGTCGATCAGCACCTGCGGGGGCACATCCACCGGCTCCTTGCAGTCGGCGCAGAGCTTGCGCACGAGGCGCTGGGCGCCGATCAGGTTGACCGAGGAGGCCACCAGGAAGGGCTCGATGCCCATGTTCAGCAGGCGGCTGACCGAGGAGGGCGCGTCGTTGGTGTGCAGGGTCGACAGCACCAGGTGGCCCGTGAGCGCGGCCTTGACGCCGATTTCGGCGGTCTCGAAGTCGCGGATCTCGCCGACCATGATGACGTCGGGGTCCTGGCGGAGGAAGGAGCGCAGGGCCGCCGCGAAGTTGAGGCCGATGTCGTCGTGCATCTGCACCTGATTGATGCCGAAGAGGTTGAACTCGACGGGATCTTCGGCGGTACAGATGTTGGTGTCGGGCTGGTTCAGCTCGGACAGCGTGGAGTACAGCGTGGTCGTCTTTCCCGACCCGGTGGGGCCGGTGATGAGGATCATGCCGTAGGGCTTGGCGATCTGCTCCTTGAAGTCGGCCAGCACCTTCTCTTCGAAGCCGAGCTTGGTCATGTCGAGCTGCAGATTGGACTTGTCGAGGAGCCGGAGCACGATCTTCTCGCCCCAGAGCACCGGACAGACCGACACGCGGAAGTCCATCTCCTTGCCGCGCCCCAGCTTCATCTTGATGCGG
The DNA here is from genome assembly GCA_040376505.1 of Alphaproteobacteria bacterium. Lineage (GTDB taxonomy): Bacteria > Myxococcota_A > UBA796 > UBA796 > UBA2385 > JBEIQK01. Next base: position 3,639 of record JBEIQK010000336.1, read on the forward strand.
CCGTCCTGCGGCAGGCGGCGCTCGGCGATGTCGAGGTTGGCCATGATCTTGACGCGGCTGATGATGGCGTGCCGCAGCTTCACAGGCGGCTTCATGACCTCGTAGAGCAAGCCGTCGATGCGGTAGCGAATCCGCATCTGCTTCTCGTAGGGCTCGATGTGGATGTCCGAGGCGTTCTTGCGGATGGCGTCGAGCAGGATGAGGTTGACCAGCTTGACCACCGGCGCATCGCCGGCCGACTTCTCGAGGTCGAGGAGGTTCATGTCCTCCTCGCTGCCGCCGCCGATCTCGAACTCCTCGTCTTCACCCTCGAAGTCCATCATGACTTCGTCGAAGCTGACGTTGGAGGTGTAGTACTTGGCGACGGCGTCCTGAATCGCCTGCTCAGAGGCCACCACCACTTCGATGTTGAACTTGGTGATGAACTTGAGATCGTCGATGGCGTAGTAGTTGTCCGGCTCGGCCATCGCCACGATGAGGATGTTGCCCGAACGGTTGACCGGGATGACGTGATGCCGGGTCACGACCTCCTTGGGGATCAGCTTGAGGACATCGGCCTCAATGTCGATGTCGCCCAGGTTGATGCTCGGCACGCCGTACTGCTTGCTCAGAAAGGCGGTCAGCTCGTTCTGATCGATGTAGCCGAGCTTGGTGAGCTCGTGGCCAAGGCGCCCGCCCGCGCGGCGCTGGCCTTCCATCGCCTTCTTGAGCTGAAGCGGCGTGATGAGCTTCTCTTTGACGAGCAGCTCGCCCAAACGGGAATTGTCTTCGGCCATCGACATCCTCGCAGCGCCGCGGCGGACCGTACCGGTGCCGCGGACAGAAAATCAGGACGCGCAATCCTACAGCAGGGCGGGGCGCTGCGGGGAGCCCCCTCGCCCAATCTGCGCCACCCGGCCGGGCTTAGAAGCCCTCCCACTTGCAGATGATCTCGCGCATCACCTCGCTGGTGCCCCCGCCGATCGTGATGAGACGCGTGTCGCGGAAGGCCCGGCAGATGTCGTACTCCTCGATGTAGCCGTAGCCACCGTGGAACTGCATGCAGTCGTAGGCCACCTTCTGGGCCAGCTCGCCGGCGAAGAGCTTGGCCATCGAGACCTCGCGGGTGGGGTTCTCACCGTCCACCATCTTGGCCACCGCCGTGTAGGTGAGCGCCCGCGCCGCCTCGATCGCCGCCAGATGTTCGGCAAACTTGTGGCGCCACCACTGGTATTTGATGATCGGACGGCCAAAGGCCGAACGCTCCTCGCCATAGCGCAGGGCGTCGCGGAGCTGCAGGGTGCTGCCGGCGTAGGCCATCACGCCCGCGGCCACGCGCTCGCCCTGGAAATTGTTCATCAGGTAGTAGAAGCCCTGGTTCTCTTCGCCCAGCAGGTAGCGCTGGGGGATGCGGCAGTTCTCGAAGGACAGCTCGCAGGAGTCCACCGCCCGGGTGCCGAGCTTGTCGAGCTTGCGGCCCACCGTGAAGCCCGGCGTGTTGGTGGGGAAGAGCACCAGCGAGACCCCGCCAAAGCCCTCGCCGCCCGTGCGCACCAGCAGCGTGATGAAGTCGGCGAAGGCCCCGTTGGTGATGTAGGTCTTGGCCCCGTTGATGATGTAGTCGCCGCCGTCCTTCTTGGCGGTGGTGCGGATGCTCGCGACATCGGAGCCCGCGCCGGGCTCGGTGACGCCGAGCGCGCCCACCTTCTCACCGGCGATCAGCGGAGCCAGGAACTCCTCCTTCTGCTCGTCATTGCCCACCTCGGCGATCACCGGGCTGCACATGTCAGAGTCGACGAGGATGCTCATCATCACGCCGCCAGAGCGGGCGTGCACCAGCTCCTCCATGTAGGCGACGCTGTACCACCAGTCGAGGCCGAGCCCGCCGTACTGCTCGGGGTACCGGATGCCCAGCAGACCAAGACCGGCCAGATCTTTGAAGACCGATCGGGGAAAGCCGCCCGCCTTGTCCCACTCAGCGGCGTGGGGCGCCAGCTCGCGCTCGCAGTAGTCACGCACCGTCTTGCGCAGCTGCTCGTGGGACTCGTTCCAGGGGGGAAAAGGCATCGGCACCTCCAGCGGGGAGCGTTTTCCTTAGCATGCTCAACAAGTACGCGGGAAGCCCTTAGGGCGCAATGCGCCAGAGGTGCAGCCCACCTTCGACCTCGCCCAGGCGCACCATCTGGCCGCTTGCCTCGGCCGCAGCCGCCCAGCCCGCCACCGCCGCGCGGGCCTCCTCGACGCCGGGGTCGCTTTGGGACGGATCGGAGCCTGGCCGGCTCAAGACCAGCACCGCCGGCGGATCATCGCGGAGCGCCCCCCAGGAAGCCGGCGCCGGCTCCACCGGGCAGCGGCGCGAGGGGTCGCCCGAGCGCACCAGCGCGAAAGCGACGGTGTTGGCGTTGAGATCGGGGCGCTCCACCGCCACCACCACCCGCCCCGCCGACCCCGGCGGGCAGGCGAGGTCGGCCACCGCCATCGCCGGGCCCCAAGCGCCGATGTCGGTCTCCGGCGGGCGCAAGCGGTGGAGCCCACCGAGCCCCGGAGACAGCCCCAAGGCGAAGACGGTCAGCCCCAGGAGCTGCAGCGCGCCCAGCACCGCCACCGCCACCGGGCTGCGGGTGCGTTCGGCGAAGGCCAGCAGGAGGAGCGGCAGCCAGGGCAGCAGAAAGCGAGGCTCCTGGTTGCCCATCAGCGCCAGGGGGAGGATCACCGCCCCCCCGCCGATCAGCGCCCAGGCGGAAGGCGCGCGCAGCGGCATCCCCCGCTTCGCCACGGCCTCCAGACCAAAGACCAGGGTCAGCGGACCCAGGACCCAGACGAGCTCGGCCAGCCCGGGCCACACCCCGCTCCTCGACCAGCCCGCGAGCCTTCCGGCCCCGGAGAGCAGGTGGTCGAGGGCATCTGCGGCGTGCAGGGCGTACCACAGCGCCATCAGCCCGAGCGCCACCCAGGCCAAAGGCCCCGGGCGACCGGGTTTGGGGCTCGCCTTCCACACGCCCCAAAGCAGCGGTGCCGCC
>JBEIQK010000873.1:0-2619 GCA_040376505.1 Alphaproteobacteria bacterium
GGGCGGGCGGCGGGTGAGGTTTGGGTCGAAATCGTCGGTTGAATGTCGAGCGCCAGCATCGGGTTGGCGTGGCCAGAGGCGGGGCGGCCCGGCCCCTTCAGGTCGGGCCGCTGGTTGGCCTTCCAGGGCGCGCAAAGGTTGGTCTGGGAAGAGCTTTATCGGGGATTGTCCACCGCTGCCTGAAGGTGTGGGGGCTCCGCCCCGCGTGCCGAAGGCCTACGCCGCCCGCACCCCTAGCCGGACCGGCTCTGCCCCCACCTTCAGGACGCGCCCCCGGATCGGCGTGAGCCACAGGTCCACGCGCCCATCCGGCCGCCCCACGGGCCCTTCGATCGGCGCCGTCGACCCCTTCGCCGCCAACAACCCCAGGGCCGCCGGCAAGGTGAGGCGCACCTTCCCATCGTCGGCCCCAACCTCCAGGGAGCCGACCATGCGCAGGTCCACAACGAAGCCGAGCCCCGAAGGCACCCGCAGCGGGTAGACCCGCCACCGCGCCCCATCCATCGTCTCCTCGGTCGATGTCCCCCGTGAGAAGGGCCCCAGCACGTCTTCGAGCGGCCGGGTGACCAGCCCCTCCAGCGGGTTGATCGTGATGAGCCCAAGCCGCGTGAGCCCCACCAACAGGTCGATGTCCAGCGGCGCCGACATCAGGCCGCCTCGGGATGGCTGAAGCCCGCCGGCTTCGCCCCATCCCCCTCGGCCGCCGGCAAAATGGCGTCCGGCACCACCACCTCTGGCTCGGCTTCCTCGTCCTCTTCCGCCAGCTCCTCGTGGTCCTCCTCCTCGTCCAGCTCCTCCTCGCCCCCGCCTTCACCTTCGCCCGGGTCCTCCTCGACCTCCTCCGCGGCCGGCGCCTCACGCCCCAGAACGGCGTCCACCAGCTCATCGAGCAGCTCCACCTGCTCCCGCGCCTGGGCGCTGCCCGCCTGAAGCTGCCCGGCGATCCGCTTGAGCAGCCCCTCCACGCGCTTCGCCCGGGCCTCCGACTTCTGTACGAAGGCGCGGAGCCCCGCCAACTCGTCCTTCAGCAGACCCACCTGCTCCCGGGCCAGCTCCAGGCTCGCGTGCTGAAGGTCGATCAGCACGAGCAGGAGGGTGGCCAGGTCGCCCTGGTCCGCCTCGTCCACCGGGAATTCGTCGCGCCGCTCCACCAGCTCGCGGTGGGCCGCCAGGACCGCCTTGGCGCGGGCCGGCGCCGGGGCGCGCCGCTTGGGCGTCTGTTCTTCTGCCACGTTCACTCCAAGGCCGATCAGGCGGCCGACGGGGGGGCTGGGTTCGCGGCGGCGCGGGCCGCCACCTCCTGGGCCGCGGCGGCGCGGACCTGCTTGAGGACCCCCACCGCGCCCTGGCGAAACTCGGGGTCGCGCAGGGCGGTGAGCACCTGCGGGTCGCTGAGGATGTCGCGCAGCTCAGGGTCCGCCGCGACGAGTCCGGCCAGGTCTTGCAAGCGCGGGTCGCCGGCGATGGCGCGGATGCGCGGGTCCTGGTCCTTCATCAGGACGGTGGTGAGCACCTGCTTGATGCCGTCCACCGCCTGCTTGCCGATCTCGGCCTTGGTGCGCTCGTTCGCCGTCGAGGCCGCCGCCTCCGTTGTGGCGATGGCGTGGACCCGCCGCTGGTCGGTGAGCGCGGCCACGAGCCGGTCATTGCGCACCGAGAAGGCTTCGAGCTGGGCGGCGGACTGGGCGAGCTGGCGACTGGAGATGGTGAGCACCTGACCGGTGTGGTTCAGGGTCATGGAGCAGAAGCGGTCGACCTTGTTGAAGAGCGCGTCGAGCCCCTGGGTCAGTCGGAGGGTGACCGCGTCCTCACTGTGCAGCCCCTCGGGGAGCTGCGGGAGCGACGAGGCCGTCGAGGCCATCGGGCTGGCGTAGGGGTCGGCGATGAGGGTGACCGATCGGCTGGCGATGTAGCCGCCCTTCGGCCCCCAGAGCTGCACCCGGAAGCGCGTTCGGTCCGAGGCCCCAGGGTTGGTCTCGATTGCGTCCAGGGTGCAGGCGAGGCCGGCCTCCAGGCGGTCGGCGCGGGCCACGGGCTCGCCGGGCACCACCGCCTCGGGCATCAGCCAGGGGGTGAGATCGGTCTGTCCGTCGCCCTCCAGCACCACCTTGGCGATGAGGTCGGTGCGGTCGCCCGCGCTGTACTGGTGCACCGTCAGGTATGCCAGCGTGTCTTCGTGGCGGCGGGCCAGGTTCACCAGCGCCTCCCAGCCCTCCACCACCGCGGTCCCGTTCATCGTTGGCCTGCCCTGAACGTCTATGGGGGTGCCTGCATCCGCGTCGGCGGCCTGTCGTCTACGCTTGCAGGTGCCAGCTTTGTAGCGCATTAATGCGCCTTCTGGTGGCGCGGGCGCCTGGTTTCGGTTGCAGGCAGCTTGCACGCCTGTTTTCGCCCGAAATCGCCCCAGAAATCAACGGCAAAGCACCACTTGCAGGACACCCTGCGCCCCCTGCAAGCGATTGACCCGCCAGCCCCATGCGGACAGCCGTAGGTAGGGAGCGCGACACCCAACTCGTCGCCCCCCTCTCTCCCCGGAGTCCCCGCGATGGCGACCACCGCTCTCCAGAAGGCCGTCGGCGACGACGGCAAGGTGAAGACTGACAACCCCAACCTGCTCAA
>JBEIQK010000032.1:0-17872 GCA_040376505.1 Alphaproteobacteria bacterium
CGCTGCCTGCACGACGGGCTCGGGCGCGGGGGCCTCGACCACCGGCGCGGGCGTCGCGACCACCACAGGCTCAGGCGCGGGCGCCGGGGCGGCCTCGACCACGGGCTCGGCGGCGACCGGCGCGGCGGGCTTGGGGGCCGTCTCCTCGGCGGTGGGCGGACGCCGGAGCGTGCGCTTGGGCTCACCGCCCGGAGCGGGCTGACCTGCGGACGCCGGGCGGGCGCTCGCGGGGGCCGAGCCCTGGCTCTGCGAAGAAGACGAAGAAGGGGGCGAGCCCTGGGCGGGGCCTTCCCCGGCGTTGACCTTACGGCGACGGATGACGGAGTCGCCCACGCGGGTCTCTACCGCGCTGCGGTCGCTCCCCAACGGCTCTCCGCCCGGCCTCTTCGACTGGGTGGCAGACTTGTTGAGTCGCTCGATCAGGTCCTTATTGCTGGACATCAGGGTCCTTCAACCGCCCGAATGGGGGCCCCAAGACCCGACGCTCCCCCCGCATCGCACGCGACAACGGTTGTTTTGGGGGGAAGACACGGGAAGGGAGCCAACAGGCTCGAAATTAGGGTGGGGGCCCGATTGGCCCCGCACTGGATGACCCGTGGGTCGGGTCGGATCAGCGGCGCTGGTCTAACCCAACCAGCTTAGACACTGCAACACGCGCACCAGCGAGCGTGCAGGTCTTCCGGGGCGCACCGCGACGATGGATCGCGGGCCGCGGCCCAGGAGCTGGCCGAGCTGACCTCGATCCAGGTGGAGGGTCCACCGGGGGGACGAGGTCGGAAGGGGGAGGGGGGCGCTGGCGTCACAGGCCAGCAAAAAGAAGGCAGGCTGCAGAGCGGCGAAGGCGGCCTTTTGGCCATCATCGCACAGTCCGCTGGCCCAGCAGCGCTGGAGCTGCTGCTCGACATCACCGCGGCGGAGCACCCGCAGGCTGTCGAGCAGCCCCGGGCGCAGGCGGCCAGGCCCTTTGAGGGCGCGGCCGACCGTCTTGGGCGAGAGCCCGTCGATGCAGGCCCGTCGGGCGCACAGCCAGAGGCCGCGCTGCCCGGGGGCCTTTTTTGGGGCGAGCTGGAGCTCGCCTTCGATCAGCGCGAGGCGCACCCGCTCCTCAGCGGGCCCGGGGGCCCGACATACGACGCAGGTGCGCACCATTCGCAGGGCTCAGGCCTCCGCCGGCAGGTCGTCGTCGGAGGGGGTGCTCTGGCGATTCTTGCGGCGGTTTGACTCTTCCATGATGATCGCGTCGAGCACGCGCTCGGCCTCGGCGATGATCTCCTCGGCGTCGGACTCCTCGAGGGAGAGGATCGAGGCGACCTCGTAGGCCTCGGCGTCGAAGAGCTCCTGGGCGCTGCGGAAGCCGTGGCGGATGAGGATGTCGACCATCTCGTCGTCGAGCAGGGTGATCCGGCAGAGCTCGGAGCGGGCCTGATCGACCATGTCGGCGTGACGGGACTCGGAGAAGATGTCGATGCGCCAGCCGGTGAGCTGGGCGGCGAGGCGCACGTTCTGGCCGCGGCGGCCGATGGCCTTGCTGAGCTGGTCGTCGGGGACGATGAGCTCCATCGAGTGGGTGTGCTCGTCGATGTACACCTTGCTCACCTGGGCGGGCGCGATCGCGTGAACGATGAAGCGGGCCGGATCCGGGTGGAAGGGGATGATGTCGATGGCTTCGCCGCGCAGCTCCTGGACCACCGCCTGGACGCGGCTGCCCTTGAGGCCGACGCAGGCGCCGACCGGATCGACGTCGCGATCCTGGCTGGAGACGGCGATCTTGGCGCGGTGGCCGGGCTCGCGGGCGCAGGCCTCGATGCGGACGATGCCTTCGTAGATCTCCGGCACTTCGAGCTCGAAGAGCTTCATCAGCAGGCCCGGATGGGTGCGGCTGAGCACCACCTGGGGCGACTTGGAGGCGCGGGTGATGTCGAGGACGTAGGCGTGGATGCGATCGCCCTGGCGGTAGGTCTCGGTGGGGACCTGCTCGCGCTTGGGCAGCACGGCCTCGGCCCGACCGAGGTCGACCACGATGTTGCCCTTTTCGAAGCGGCGCACGATGCCGTTGATGAGCTCGCCCTTGCGGTCCTTGAACTCATTGAAGGTCATCTCGCGCTCGGCATCGCGGATCTTCTGGATGATGACCTGCTTGGCCGTCTGGGCGGCGATGCGGCCCAGGTCTTCGACGAACATCTTGATGCCGAGCGAGTCGCCGACCTCACAGGCCGGGTCCTTCTTGCGCGCTTCGTCGAAGAGGATCTCGGTCTCGTCGTTGTCGATCTCTTCGACGACGGTCTTGAACTCGAAGAGCTCGACCTCGCCGAGGTCATCGTTGAACTGGGCCTCGATGTCGCGGTCGGCGCCGTACTTCTTGCGGGCCGCCGCCTCCATGGCCTGCTCCAGGACCTGGATGAGCGCTTCCCGCGGAATGTTCTTCTCGCGGTGAACGGTGTCGATCAGACGGGCGAGATCGCTGATCATGGCTCGACTCCTTCTGCGTTGGAGCGCGCAGCTCCCAGCCGCATGAACTCTTCTGGCGTGAGATCAAGGTGAGCGCGCTCGATCTGGTCCAGGGGGACCCGCTCCAGCGCGTCGGGCTTTTCGACGAGCACGGCGCCGTCTTCAATCCCGCGTAGGATGCCCGACCAGCGGCGCTTGCCCAGCTCATTGGGGCCGCGCAGCTTGACCCGGAATCCGGCGAAGCGGTTGAAGTCGGCAGGCCGCTCCAAGGGCCGCTCCTGACCTGGGCTCGAGACCTCGAGCTGGTAGGGCACGGGGACCGGGTCCTCGGCGTCCAACTCGGGGTTGAGCGTTCGCGTGATCTTCGCGCAGTCGCGGATGCTGGCCCCGCCCTCACGATCCACCGAGATGCGGAGGACGGCGTTGGACCGGCTGGCCGAGACCTCCACCGCGATGACCTCGCAGCCGACGTCACGGGCGATGGGTTCGACCATCGCGCGGATGCGGTTGCGGAGGGCGATTCGGGCGGCGAAGTCCATGGCGGGGGCCTCAGGGCAGGGCGATCGACAGGCGAAAAAAAAGGAGGGCCGGGGGGCCGCTCCTTGCGTGAGTCAGGATCGTTGGGGGCCTGATAAACCTGTGCCTCTGGCCTGTCAAGGCGCCTCGGCCAGCTCCAGGCGGTCGCCACAGGGGTTCTTTGCGTTGGCGGCGGCCAGCTCGGCGGCGGTCGCGGGGGTGTGCGAGCCCATCACCTCGGCCTCGATGTAGGTGGCGATGACGAGGCGCACGGCGGCACCCTCGGCGTTGCAGGCGCGATCGGCCCAGTAGTCGAGGAGCGCGACGCGGCGGGCCTCGGGGGTCGACAGGGGCGGCGAGCGTGGATCGAGGGGCCGGCCTTCTTTCCAGATGGCATCGAGCTCGTCGGGGACCTCCTCGCTGATGCGGTCGCCCATGGCGCGATCGGAGATGGCGTCTTGCCAGGCCAGGGCCTGGGGGTGCAGGGCCATGGCCACGTCGGACTCCACGCCGTGAAAGCGGCGCGGCGAGACAAACCAGCCGCCCAGACGCACACACATCGGCGTCAGCGGCGGCAGGCACCAGAGGTAGCGCAGCTTGGACTTGCCGCCGCGGGGCGGCTCAAAGCGGGCGGGCGAGCGGCGGGTGGTGACAAAGCCGCTGTCGTGCACCACCACCGAGGGCTTCCACAGCACCTCGGGGCGGTAGATCGTCTGGTCGCCCTTGCGCTTTCCGCGCTTGTAGCCCATGTCGCGCAGGCGGCGGTCGAGGGCGCCGCGCTTCTTCGCCACCTCCATGTCATCGATGGCGATGATGGTGGCGTCGACGTCGTCGTCCTCTTCTATTTTTTCTTTTGCGGCGGCGGGGGCGGCCTCCTCGTCGGCCCGGGCGGCGGAGCCGACGAAGAGGGCGAGGAGCAGCGCGCTAACGCCCAGAGAACTGCACGTCGGAGAAGAGCAGCGAGGGCGAGAAGAGGGTGCCATAGGTCCAGACATCATCGGCGGCTTCGCTCCACGCCTCGAAGAGCCTAAGCAGGTTCCCTGAGACGTTCATCTCCGACAGAGAGGCGACCTTGGCGCCGCCCTCGAAGAGGGCACCTTGGATGCCGAAGGAGAAATCCCCGGTGGCGGCGTTGGTGTTCCCGCCCAGGAAGCTGTCGACCCGAATGACCCGCGGCAGGCTTTGGACGATGGCCTCGGGGCTACGGACGCCAGCGGGGATCAGCAGGTTGGAGGTGGAGCCGGTGGTGACCGGGCGGCCCAGGCGCCGGGCGTTGTAGGTGTTGATCAGCCAGCTTTGCAGGCGGCCGTCCTCGATGATCGCCCGGCGAACCGCCGGCAGGCCGTCGCCGTCGTAGCGGCGGCTGGCGAGGCCGCGGGGGCGCAGCGGGTCGTCGTAGAGCGAGAATCCCTCGGCGGCGATGCGCTCACCGAGCTTTTCGAGGAGGAAGCTGCGCCGCTCGTAGATGGCGGTGCCGTCGAGCCCGCCGGTGAGGGCGCCGAGCACGCGGCTGACCACGCGGTTGCTGAGCAGCAGGGGGTAGGTGCCGCTGTCGACCGGGCCGCTGCCCAGGCGCTCGCGGGCCCGCTGGGCGAGGTCTGCGGCGAGCTCGGGTGGGCCAAGCAGGTCGCTGGCGTGGGTGGCCTGGTAGCCCGAGTAGGCCTCGGGCAGGCGGCCATCGGTGTCCTCGATGGAGAGGGTGGCGCCGTGGCCAAAGCGGGTGGTCTCGCTGCTGGCCGAGAAGCCGTGCGAGGTGTGGCGCACGCTCTCGTAGCGGCCGCGCCAGAGCCAGGACTGGACCGAGCGCACCCGCAGGTCGGCGGCGGCGGCGCGCACCACCGCTTCGAGGTCGAGCAGGCGGGCGCGGCCATCTTCGGCGGCGGGGGGGTTGGGATCGACCAGGTCGAGCTCCACCTCGGCCTCGCCCATGTCGGCGCGATCAGGCAGGCGGCGGTTGGGGTCGGCCTCCAAAAAGCGGGTGGCGTCGACTGCGCGGGCCAGGAAGGCCTGCAGCGCGTCGGGGCGCATGTCGCTGGTCTGGTGGCTGGAGTAGCGCCCATCGACGTACAGCGAGACGCTGGCCGAGAGGGACCGGGATTCCTGGGCCTTTTCGATCTCGCCGTCGCGCAGCGAGAGATCGGTGGAGAGGCCGCGGCTCACCGAGGCCAGCGCCTCGTCGGCGCCGAGGCCGCGGGCGAGGGCGATGATGCGGGAGGCGGCGTCGTGCAGCTCGTTCAATTCACACCTCCAACCGTGAGCTTGCCAACCCGGACGGTGGGCATGCCCTGGCTGACCGGCACGCCCTGGCCGTCTTTTCCGCAGGTCCAGCCGCCCTCGTCAACCACGAGGTCGTTGCCGATCATGTCCATCACTTCGAGGGCCTTGGGGCCGTTGCCGATGATGTTGGCGTCTTTGATGGGGCGGGTGAGCTTGCCTCCTTCGATCAGGTAGCCGTGGCGCATGTAGAAGGAGAAGTCGCCGCCGCCGATGTGCACCTGCCCGTTGGCGAAGCTCACGCAGTAGATGCCGCGCTCGACCGAGCGGATGATCTCCTCGGGATCGTGGGGGCCGGCCATCATCAGGGTGGAGCGCATCCGCGGCAGGGGGGCGTGGCGGAAGTCTTCGCGCCGGCCGGAGCCGGTGGGCTTGACCTTGTAGTGCCGGGCGCTGATCTCATCGTGCAGGTAGCTGCGCAGCACGCCGCCTTCGACGAGGGTGGTGGACTCGGTGGTGTTGCCCTCGTCGTCGATGTTGAGCGAGCCGCGGGCGTTCATCAAGGTGGCGTCGTCGACGATGGTGACCTCGGCGGGCGCGATGCGGCTGCCCATCCGGTCGGCGTAGATGCTGGTGCGCTTGCGGTTGAAGTCGGCCTCCATGCCGTGGCCGATGGCCTCATGCAGCAGGATGGCCGAGGGGCCGGCGGCGAGCACCACGGGCATCTCGCCGGCGGGGGCCTTGCCGGCGCCCAGCAGGAAGACGGTGCGGGCGACGGCCTCGCGCACGAGCCGCTCCTGGCGCTCGTCGGTGAAGTGCTCCAGGCCGGCGCGGGCGGCCACATTGTAGTTGGCCGACTCGCGCACGTCGCCCTCTTCGGCCATCACCCGCACCATGCCGAGGGTGCTGGGGCGCCAGTCCTCGAAGAGCCGGCCGTCGGGGCGGACGATCATCACGGTGCTGGCGGCGTCGGAGAGCCAGGCCTCGACGCGCTTGACGCGGGGGTCCTGGGCCAGGGCGGCCTGCTCCCAGGCGCGCACGAGGCGCACCCGGGCGCCCATGTCGACCTCCGACCAGGGGGAGCGCACGGGGTAGTAGTTGGGGTGGCTGCCGGCCTTGGCCACGGCCACCTCGCGGGTGGGGCGCCCGCCGCGGGCGATCTCGGCGGCGGTGCGGGCGGCGGCGAGCAGGGCGCCCTCGGTCAGCTCTTCGGAGTAGGCGTAGCCGACCTGATCGCCCACCACGACGCGCACGCCCATGCCAAGGTCGACGTGGGTGTTGGCCTGGTTGACGGCGTGATCAGAGAGGTGGACGGAGGTGCTGGCGCTGTGCTGGAAGTAGAGGTCGGCGTCGTCGCCGCCCTTGGAGAGGGCCATCCCCAGCACCTTGCGGGTGAGCTCGGGCGTGACGCCCATCGCCTCAAACCAGGCGCCAGGGGGACCTTGGGGGCGCGGGATCGACATCGGGACTCCAGAGGGTGGGGGAGGGAGTCGCTTTGGCTATGACCCAATCGGCGACCGTCAACCCCAGCGGCGCAGGATGTCCCTCGCGGCGGGGGCGGCTAGCCGGGCCGCCTGGGCGAGGCGAGACTGGGCGGTGGCGCGGTGCAGGTTGTGGGCGCCGACGGCGGGGAAGCGCACCCGGTCTTCGCGAAAGTAGCTGTTGCGCACCGCGTCGGCGCAGAAGCGGCTGGCCAGCTCGAGGCAGATGCGTTCTACGCCGGGGACGAGGCTCTGGCGCTCGTCTTCGCCGAGTTGGGGCGCGGTGGACAGGAAGCCCCGCAGGCTGGCCTCGAAGATGTCGAGGTCGAAGGTGACGGCCTCGGGGGCGTCTTCGCCGGCCGGGTTGCACCAGGAGCGCCAGGCGTCGCCCAGCTCGCACGACAGCGCCATCGGGCCGATGGTGTCGAGGTCGAGCAGGCAGATGGCCTCGTCTCGATCGAGGGCGAAGCGCAGGTTGCTGAGCTTGAGGTCGCCATGGCAGGTGCGCTCGGGCAGCGCGACGGTGCCCTCCCAGGTGGCCCAGCGGCGGAGCAGATCTTCGCCGAGCGCCCGCGCTGGCACCTCCAGGGGGTGGCCGTCGGCGCCTTCAAGGGCGGCCTGCAGGTCGGCCATGCGCTGGGGCGTGTTGTGGATGTCGCGCCGGGGCGCGTTGCCGGGGTGCGGCCATCCATCGAGGGCCTGGTGAAAGCGGCCCACCAGGGCGCCGGCGCTGAAGACGGCCTGGGGGCTGGGCGCCTTGTGCAGGGTGCGGCCGGGCACGAAGCTCAACATGCGCCAGGCGCCGACCTCGTCGAGGTGGCAGCTCTCGCCGGCGCGGGTGGGCAGGAGGCGAGGGGTCAGCAGGCCCTGCTCGGCGAGGCGCGCGGTCACCGCCGCGATGTCATCGTTGACCCGCGGCGAGAAGATGGGGTTCAACCACTGCAACACGCCCTGGGGAGGGTCGCCCACCAGGTAGGTGCGGTTGATCAAGCCGGCGTCGGGGCAGTCGCGCACCGCGCTGGCGACCTCCCAGGCGAGGACCGCCTCGTCAGGGAGGAGCATGGGCTAGCCCTCGGACTTCTTGTTGCCCGTGACGGTCAACACGACGCCGATGATGAAGGCGACGCCGGAGAGGCAGCAGCAGGGCCCCGTCACGAAGCTGCCGAACTGGGCGATGACCGTCAACACCTCAGCCAGATCGGGCACGGCGGCGGCCACCGCGGCGATGCCGAACTGGATGAACATCGACAGCGAGAAGAAAAGGACCATCGAGATACAACCACAACCGGCCAGGATCTTACCTTTCCCGCCGCCACCACCGTCCGCCATGATTCGCTCCTGCTAGGGCTGGCGCGCGTAATCGAAGGGCCAGGGCTGGGCAAGGCCGATCGGCCCGGCCTTGCGACGGAATGGCAGCTTTCAGGTCGGATGCCGCCGACGGCCTCAGCCGTTCTGGAACAACATCTCGCGGTAGCGCGGCAGGCTCCAGCGTTGATCGGCGACCAGCACCTCCACGGCGTCGGCGGCGGCGCGCAGGTTGGCGAGGGCCGGCACCAGCTTGCTGCCAGCGGCGTTGGCCTTGTCCTGGCCCTCCAGCGCCGAGAGGCTGGACTCGACGGCGTCGACCTGGGCGCGGGCCTTGCGGAGGCTGACGATGGCGGCCTGCAGGCCCTGGAGGTGGGCGAGATCGCTCTCGTCGAGCTCCACGCCGGCGGCGCGGGCCTGGGCTACCGACTCGCTCACCGCCGTGCGCTCGGACAGGGCGTCGGGCAGCACGAACTGATCGACCAGCTCGCGGATCACGGTGGCCTCGATCGCCACGGTGGTGAGGTAGCGCTCGACGCGGATGTGGTAGCGGCTGTGCAGCTCGTCGGCGGTGAGCACGCCGTGGCGGGTGAAGAGCGCGGTGGCGGCCTCGGTGTGCAGGGCGGCGACGGCCTCGGGCGTGTTGCGCAGGTGGGGCAGACCGCGGCGCTCGGCCTCGACCACCCACTCGGCGCTGTAGCCATTGCCCTCGAAGATGACCGGCTTGCTGATGGCCAAGGCCTCGCGCACAGCGGCCCAGACGGCGGGAAGGCCCTTGCCGTGGGCGTCGATGCGCCGGCACAGCTCGTCCATGCCGTCGGCGACGGCGGTGTTGAGGGCGGCGAGCGGGAAGGAGATGCTCATGCCCGAGCCGACCGCGCGGAACTCGAACTTGTTGCCGGTGAAGGCGAAGGGGCTGGTGCGGTTGCGGTCGGTGTTGTCGCGGCTCACGCGCGGCAGGCTGGCCACGCCCAGCTCGATGACGGCGGCGTTGGGGTCTTCGATGAGGGCGGCGCCGCCGGTGATGTGCTCGACGATGGCCGAGAGCTGGTTGCCGAGGAAGACGCTCAGGATGGCCGGCGGGGCTTCGTTGGCGCCCAGGCGGAAGTCATTGCCATGGCTGCCGATGGTGGCGCGGAGCACGGCGGCGTGCCGGTAGACGCCGAGCACGGTGGCGGCGAGGTAGGCCAGAAAGCTGAGGTTCTTCTGGGGGTTGTCGCCGGGCTCGAGCAGGTTGCGACCGAGGTTGTCTTGCATCGACCAGTTGAGGTGCTTGCCCGAGCCGTTCACGCCGGCGAAGGGCTTTTCGTGCAGCAGGCAGACGAAGCCGTGGCGGTTGGCCACCCGCTTCAAGATCTCCATCACGAGCTGGTTGTGGTCGGCCGCGACGTTGGCCTCGGTGTAGAGCACGGCCAGCTCGAACTGGCAGGGGGCGACCTCGTTGTGGCGGGTCTTGGCGGCCACACCCAGCTTGTACAGCTCGGCCTCGACCTCCTGCATGAAGGCCAGCACCCGGCTCGGGATCGAGCCGAAGTAGTGGTCTTCGAGGGTCTGGCCCTTGGGGGCCGGGGCGCCGAGCTGGCTGCGGCCGGTGATGGCGAGGTCGGGGCGCAGGGCGATCCAGGCCTTGTCGACCAGGAAATACTCCTGCTCGGGGCCGGCGGTGGCCGTGACGGCGGTGACATCGCTGTCGCCGAGGCGCTGGGCGAGGGCGACGGCGGTGCGCTGAATCGCGCGCATCGAGCGCAGGAGGGGGGCCTTCTTGTCGAGGGCGTCGCCGTGGTAGCTGATGAAGACGCTGGGGATACACAGCGTGGCGCCGTTGGTGCGCTCCATGATGAAGATCGGGCTGGTCGGGTCCCAGGCGGTGTAGCCGCGGGCTTCGAAGGTGCTGCGCATGCCGCCGCTGGGGAAGCTGCTGGCGTCGGGCTCGGACTGGATGAGCATGGCCCCGGTGAACTTCGCGATGGGGTGCACACCGTCGAAAGCGAGGAAGGCGTCGTGCTTCTCGGCGGTGGCGCCCGTCATGGGCTGGAACCAGTGGCAGTAGTGGCTCACCCCCCGGGCGGTGGCCCAGGCGACCACGGCGCGGGCGATCTCGTCGGCGAGGCCCTTGTCGAGGCCCTCTCCGCTGGCGAGGGTGGCCTCAAAGCGGGCGACGACCTTGCTGCTGGTGTGCTGGCGCAGGTCGGCGATCCGAAAGGTGTTGCAGCCGAAGCTCTGCAGGACCCCAGCAGAGGAGAAGACGCGGGTGGGGCGGCCCGTCGCGAGGGCGCGGGCGGCGTGGCGGGCAGAGTCGGCGGACATGGTGGGGCTCCAAAAAAGGCGGGCCCGTCTACTCCATTGTGGGGCGCATGCAAGGGCCCGACTCAGCCCGGAGGCGCCGCAAAGCGATCCAGGGCAGGTCTCGGCCCGGCCAGGCGAACCGCGCGGCCGGTGGCGGCGAGGTGCACCAGCAGGCGCCAGGCCAGGGCGTCGGGCAGGCCGGCGGCGAGGTCGGCGGCGGTGGCGGGCTCGGCGGGCAGGCGGCGCTCCAAGGCGAGGAGGGCCTGGAGCGCGAGGGTGGCGGCCTTCTTGCCGGCCTCGACCCCGGGCTGATCGTAGGCGTTGACGTTGATGAGCTCGGCGTACAGGCCCACCGCGCGCTCGAAGAGGGCGACCAGGGCGCCCAGGGTGCGCGCGTGGACGGCGGGGACCTGGATGCGCAGGCTGGGGCGGCCGTTGCTCTGCAGGGCCGCCTCGGTGCCGAGGAGGAAGCCCAGCAGGTAGTCTCCAGCGCCGAGCCCGCCGCCGACAGGCAGGTCGGCGCCGTGATCGACCACGTCGATGAAGTGGACCAGCGTGTCGGCCCGCCCGTCGCGCACCTGCTGCAGGAAGGCGTGTTGATCGGTGCTGCCTTTGTTTCCGTAGACGGTGAGCCCCTGGAGCACCGTCTGCCCTTGACGGTCGCGCTCCTTGCCGAGGGACTCCATGATCAGCTGCTGGAGGTAGCGGCCAAACAGGGAGAGGCGGTCGCTGTAGGGTTCGATCACCAGCGCTTTGTCGCCGCGCCCCTCTCCGGAGACCAGCCAGGTGGCGGCCAGGGCGGCGGCGGGGTTGCCCTCCCAGGGACCGCGGGTGGCGGCGTCCATGGCGGCGGCGCCGGCGAGGAGGCCGCGCCAGTCCCACCCACAGAGGGCCATCGGCGCGAGGCCGACCATGCCGGTCACGCTGGTCCGTCCACCCACCCAGTCCCAGAGGGGCAGCGCGCCGCGCCAGGGGGGCCCGCCCTGACCCTGGCTGAGCCGATGCAGGGCCGAGCCGGGGACCGTGATGGCGACGGCGTGATCTTCAAAGCGGCAGCCGGCCTCGGCGTAGCGAGCCATCGCGGCGAGCATGCCGTTGCGGGTCTCGGGGGTGCTGCCGCTCTTGCTGGCGACGAGACAGAGCGTGCGGGTGGGCTCGATGGAGCCCAGGATCGCGCGCAGGCCCTCTGGATCGGTGTTGTCGAGGCAGAGCAGGCGGGCGGGGTCGCCAGCCTGCGCGAGGGCGGCGGCCACCATCTGCGGGCCCAGCGCCGAGCCGCCGATGCCGATGAGCAGCACCGTGTCGTGATCGCCGCGGTCGAGGGCCTCCAGTTGGGCCCAACTGTCCACGACGGCGGCGCCGGCCTCGGGCGGGGCGAGGGCCGGGCTGCGCAGCCAGTAGTGGCCCACCTGCCGGCCTTCGTCGGGGTTGGCGATGGCGCCGGCTTCGAGGGCGGCCATCGCCTCCAGCGCCGCCTTCATCGCGGGGGAGTCGGCGACCGCCGGAGACTGGCTGAGGTCGAGGAGGAGCCCGGTGATGGGCTCGATCAGGACGCGATCGTCAAACATGGGGGCTCCTCAACGGGCCAGGGGAATTCCGACCTTGTCGGCGATGCGGCGGGCGAGGCCTTCAAAGTCCTTGCGGGCGTCGAGCACACGCGACATCTGGCTGCCGATGGCGCCGTCGGCCGGCTTGAGCGCGAAGACGGGCTTGCGGGCGTCCTGGGCGAGGGCCATCAGGGTCAGGTAATTGCGCGTCGTGGCCAGCAGGTGGGGGTCGCGGTCGGCGGGGAGGGTGTCTGGCCACGACTCTTGGAGGATGTGCTTGTGGTATTCGGCCGGGATGCGGTGGGTCCACCGCGGGTAGGCCTTGACGGGCCGGCTGTCGCGAACAGCGTGGGGCAGGGCGACGTAGCCAAGCACCTTCATTTCGCCCAAAGGGATCGGCCGGATGGGGGTGTCTTCGGCCTTCCGTTGGCGCTCGCCCCAGGACCTTCGCCAATCCCGCAAGGTGCGACCGAGGTTGGCGAGACCGCGCAGGGAGAACAGATCGGCGGCCATGGGCACCACCACGCCGTCAGCCGACAGCAGGATGGCGCGGTTGAGGGGGCCAAGGCTGGGGCCGACGTCGAGGAGGACCACATCGGCCCCAACCTCCGCGGCTGCACGGTGGAGAATCCGGTGAATTGCGGTCTGAACGCGCACCGCGTCGTTCCGTTCAGCCGGCCCGTCTTCCAGACAGCGGGCCCAACTGTCTGCCAGACGATCATCGAATTCGTGCAGGGCCAGATCACCCGGAATCAGGCTGATCTCGTTCACCTCGATGATGGGCGCGTCGGCGATGTCGCCTTCCCGGTTGATGAGCGGCTGCACGGCGCGGAGGATCGAGGTGGGTGATTCAGCGGCGTAGAGGCCTTCCAGCCTGTCTTCATCCACCATCAGGGTGGTCAGGTTGGCCTGGGGATCGAGGTCGGCCACCAAGACCCGACAGCCGAGATCGCGAAACATGTAGGCGAGGTGGTAGACCAGGGTGGTCTTGCCCACGCCACCCTTGTTGTTGAAGAAGACGAGGGTCTTCACCAGGCGCTCCGCAGCGTGACGATGAACCAGGTGTCCGTCGCGTCGATCTCCAAGGGCGGGTTCCCGTTTCGGAGTAGCGCGGCGTCGGCCCGCGACAGGCCGCGGCCGTACTTGTTGGCGTAGCCGAGGTTGCGGGCGATCTCGGCGATCTGCGGATTGCGGTAGGCGGTGTTGGTGCGCAGATCGGGCAGACGGAGGCCGTAGGGGGCGCCGGGGTTCTTGATCTCGATGCGGTCGTCGAAGCGGGTGATCAGGACGGGCGCGTTGGACTCCCAGTCCCGGTGCACGAGCGCGTTGATGAACAGCTCCTTGAGTGCGCTCGCGGGCCACTTCTCGACGGCGCGCTCCCTTCCGCCGGGCGCTTCCTCCATCGGTCGGCTCAGGGTCAGCCCGCTGATGAGATCGGTGAGGCCGCGCATCATCGTGGGGAGATCGCCGCCGATGCGTTTGTCCGCTTGAACCTCGTCTTCGATGCTCGTACCTGGGTAGGCGACGAACTGGACATAGGCCCCCGGGAGGAAGGCGCGGGGCTCGCGACCGAGCAGGAGGAGCCCGGCGTGGGTAGGGGCCTGGTGGGCGCGATCCCACAGGCCAAGCGCCGCGAGTTGATGCTCGATGCTCCGGTGGTTCTCTTCGACCACCTCGGCGGGGACCGCGCTGGGGCGGTAGAGTTCGGTGAAGGTGCGCAGATCGAGATCGTCGAGGGTCGCCTGCAGGCAGGGGCGGGCATCGAAGGTGCGCGCAAAGCGGGCCCGCCGCTCGGTGAGCTTGCGCTCATCCGCTTCATTCGCCCGATCCCGCCGCGGGGCGACCCGCACCCAGATCTGCTGCTTGTAGCGAACCGGCGGAAACTGGCTCGGCTGAACACAGACCACCGCCATCTCTCCGCCGTTCAAGACCATCCGTTGGGCGGTCATGTGAATGGAGGGCGTCAGCTTTCCATCGGTGCGGATGGCGCCGAGCGCTTCCAAGAGCTTCTCTGTGATCGGCTGGCCATCGGCGGAGCCGTCGGGCCGGGCGCCGATGAACAGATACCCAGGCTGGCCGGTGTCCGCGAGGTCGTTGGCGAAGGCGCAAATCGCTTCGCCAAACTTGTCGGTGTCGGTGCGGCTGATGGTCTTCTCAACGCGCAGGCTCTCGGGCTGCCGCAGGAGGGCCTCCAATTCGGCAGGGGAGGCCATGGCTCAGCCCGCCAGCTCCGCGATCCCATTGGTGATCACGGCGTCGCCGTTGCCATCCGTCACCGTGAAGCGGCAGCCGCCGGCCTCGGGGTGGATGTGGGCGGTGAGGGTGGCGCCGTTGAGCACCGGCTTGCTGAAGCGCACGGCGAGGCGCTTGAGCTTGCGGGCGTCGCTGAAGGCGAGGGCCTTGAGCACGGCGTTGCCCGACAGCGCCATCGTACACAGTCCGTGAAGGATGACATCGGGCAGGCCGGCGGCCTTGGCGGTGTCGGGATCGGTGTGGATGGGGTTGTCGTCGAGGGAGACGGTGGCGTAGCGGTAGGACTGGTCGGCGCTGACCTGGATCGGGACCTGGATCGGCGCGGGGCCCAGGTCGGGGGCGGCGGGCTCGGCCGTCTTCTGGGTGGAGACCGGCATCTTCATCTGTCCACGAATGAAGAAGCTGCTCTTCGC
Organism: Alphaproteobacteria bacterium; assembly: GCA_040376505.1. Lineage (GTDB taxonomy): Bacteria > Myxococcota_A > UBA796 > UBA796 > UBA2385 > JBEIQK01. The sequence goes on from JBEIQK010000032.1 coordinate 14,464, forward strand.
CTCCACGGCCAGCACGCCGTTGACATAGGCCAGCAGCGAGCCTCGCACCACGAGGCCCTTGCTCTTCTGCTCGACCTCGTCGAGGCGGGCCCGCAGGTTGGCCACATCCCAGGGGCGCAGGGGCTGGTGGATCGTGACGTCGTGCTCGCCGTGAACGAGCCGCAGCACGTCGAGATCGAGCTCGGGGTCGGTGATGATGGCAAACATCATGTCGCGCAGCAAGCGGACGTGGAACATCGGCGGCGTGATGGCGTCGGGGCCGTAGTAGGTCACGCTGGGGTCGTTGGTGGCGGCGGCGTAGGCCTCGGCCTGGGCCGGGTCGATCAGCGCGAAGCCGCCGTTGTGGGTGCGCCCGAGCGGCGGGCTCCAGGCGGCGGCGGGGGCCGGGGCCGCCGGCGTGGCCGGGGCGGCCGCGGGGGCCTCGGCGCTGGCGGGCTTTTCGAACTTGAAGAACATGGCGAACTTCATCGCCACGTTGAGGTCGTCGGCGCTGATCTTGCCCTTCATGAAGGCCTTCTGCGGATCAACGGCCTGGGTGAGGATGCCGATGATCGTCTCGCGGTCGGTCTTGAAGGTGCAGGTGGGGCTGCCCACGAGGCCATCCTCGGCCCGGGCCTTGCCGGCGCCGCAGACGATGGTCTTGTCGGGGCCGCCGGTGATCTTGAAGTGGATGGTGGCGGCCCAATCCTTGGCCTTGTCGGCGAGGTAGGCCTGGGGCACGAAGCTGAAGCACTCGTCGACCGGATCGGGGCCCTTGGGGGCCTCGGCAGGGGCGGCGCCCTGGGCCTCGGCGGCCTTGAAGCTCTCGGCCACCTTCTTGAAGTCAAAGCACTGCGACATCTGGATGAGGTCGGTGAAGTTGTCGGCGGTGGCCTTGCCGCTCATGAAGGCCTTCTGCGGATCGAGCTCGCCCTTGAACATCGAGACCAGCACGTCCTTGGGGGCCTTGACCGTGCAAGTTGCAGTCCCGCTGAGGCCAGGGCTCGTGCTGACCACTCCGCCCTGGATCACCACGGTCTGATCGGTGCCGCCGGCGACCAGCCAGTGCAAGGTCGCGCTCCAGCCCTTGGCCTTGTCGGCCTTGAAGCCGGCGGGAAAGTGCGCAAACACAGCGGTGACCAGATCCACCTTGGCGGCGGCCGGCGCTGCAGCGGGTGCGGCCGGGGCCTCGAAGGCGAAGATGGCGTCGAGCTTCTGGGCGATCTCCTCGGCGGTCCACAAGGCGGCGCCCGGCTTCTCAACGCCGTCGCTCATCTTGACCTCGTAGCCGTGGATGCGCTGACCCTGGATGCCGAAGACGCGGCCGGTGACCTCCTTGGACAGATCCGAGGCGAGGTACACCACCACGGGCGAGATCTGCTCGGGCGTCCACTCGGCCTCGACCATCGCGATGTCTTCGGTCATGCGGGTCTTGGCGATGGGGGCGATGCAGTTGACGGTGATGCCCGCCTTCTTCAGCTCCATCGAGAGCACCCGGGTAAAGCCGTAGATGCCCGCCTTGGCCGCCGCGTAGTTGGACTGGCCGAAGTTGCCGATGAGACCCGAGTAGCTGGTGGTGTTGATGATGGCGCCGCCCTGGCTCATCAAGGCCGGCAGGGCCGCCTGACAGACGTGGAAGGTGCCGTTGAGGTGCACCTCTTGCACGATGCGCCACTGGTCTTCGGTCATCTTGCGAAAGGTGGTGTCGCGCAGGATGCCGGCGTTGTTGACCACCGCATCGAGGCGACCGAAGGTGTCGACGGCCAGCTTGACCATCGCCGCGGCCCCCGCTGCCGTGGCCACCGAGTCGAAGCTGGCCACCGCCTTGCCGCCCAGGGCCTCGATCTCCGCCACCACCTGCGCCGCCGCCCGGCTGTCGGTGCCGCTGCCGTCGCGGGCGCCGCCCAGGTCGTTGACCACGATGGCGGCGCCAGCCTGGGCGCAGGCCAGCGCGTGGGCGCGGCCGATGCCATTGCCGGCGCCCGTGATGAGCACCACCTTCCCCTGGAGCAGGCCCTGCGACATCTCGACTCCTCTGGCGAGCCGGCCACCGGGGCCCTTCCGGGGCGAGGTGGGGCGCGCGACGGCCCAAAGCTACCCATTCCCTCCCGGCCCGGCCACATGCCCCGCCCCAACGACGAACGGACGGTGGGGGCACCGTCCGCCTGGGCCATCGGGGCGCTCGACCTCAGCCGATGATCTGCCGCAAGCGCATCTCCAGCGCGATGACGCCAAGCTGCCAGCGGCTCGGCGAGACCCGGCGCTGCCAGCGCGCCTCCACGAGGAGCTGCGCGTTGGTGTTTTGATCGACCGGCAGGTCGGCCACCAGCTTCTGGCGGGGGCTGGCGTTGAAGTCGAGCTCCAGCACCATGCCGTCGGTTCCCGCGCCCAAGACCTGGGCCTGGATGGTGTCGATGCCCTGGCGGCGCCGCGAGGGGCCCCGGCGGAGGAGCACCGGCCAGTTCAGCGCCTGCTCGGCGCTGCCAAAGGTCTGGCCGAAGGCGATGATATGCGGCTGGCCGTCGAGCTTGGGGGGCACCTGCTCGCGCACCTGGAAGAGCTCCAGCATGCGGGTGAGCCCTTCTTCGCCCCAGCGGGCCACCCAGGCGTCGCGGGCCGAGAGGTAGCGCTGCAAGCCGTCGACGTAGAGGGTCAGCGCGGCCGGGATCCCCGCCTCGCCCACCGGCACCCGCAGGGGCGGGAAGGCGTCGGTGGGTGGCACCGAGACCGGCTGCTGGCTCGGGCGCTCGGCGAGGTCGAGGGGCTCCACCAGCGAGGTGGGATTACCGCCATCGGCCTTGCGCCGGACCCGCTGCACGCCCCGCAGGCGGCGGGAGACCGCGTGGGGCAGGGCGTAGAAGGAGACCAGATCATCGGCCCCCGCCTGGATCCACTCCAGCCGCTCGCCCTGGGAAGGCTCGTGGTGCGAGGCGGCGATGATCGGCGGATGCTGGGGCCCGCGGGGCAGGTCGCGCAAGGTCTCGGTGCCCGCTGATGCAGACACGGCGATGATCTGCGCGTCGGGCGACCACCCGCTGCGAAGGTGACCGAGCGCGCCGAGGCTCTCCATCAGCGCCGGAGACGGTGCCTCACCGAGCCACGCGATGATGGCGGGAGCGGTTGAACGGAGCGGTACGGCCATGGTGCGTCCTGGTTTCCTGCCCACTCTTTGGAGCTCGGGCGTCTCCGCATCATAGCGCGAACCAGTGGCGCATTGTAGGGGACAAGTTTTTACGGTTCGACAAGTGCCTTGCTGGCACGCCGCAACCGCTGGCTGATGATGCGGGCGAACTGTGTCATCAGGCGCAAGGCGATGGCCGGATGCTGTTCGCAGAGGTGATCGTACCCGGCGCGGGTGAGCACGATCAGCTGGACCTCGGTGACGGCGATCGCCGTGCCCGATCGCGTCCATTCATCCACCAGGGTCATC
>JBEIQK010000394.1:0-5954 GCA_040376505.1 Alphaproteobacteria bacterium
GGGCTCTTCTTCCTGCTCTGCCTGCTCAGCACGGCCTGGCTCGGCCTCGCGGCGGCGGTGCTGGTGGGGGGGCTCTTCCTCGCCGGGCTGGCGCGGGGCGGGCTGCCGGCGCGGGCCGCTGGCGCGGCTCTTGGGGTGGTGGCCCTGCCGCTGGGGCTCTACGTGGCGGCCTTTTCGGCGGGGGGCGGCGATGGGGCGAGCGATCTGTCTCACGCCGGAAATCCCCACCACTTTTTTTCCTTTGGCCTCGTGCGCCTCGCCTCGGCGCCCTTCTCGGTGGACATCACCGGCAATTCGCAGTCGGCCGTGCTCCCCGGGGTCTGCCTCGCCTTGTTGCTGGTGGCGCCTGTGGTGCTGCGACGCGAGTCGGGCTGGCGCGGCCTCGCTCTCACGGGGGCCGGCGCCCTGGGGCTGACCCTGCTGCCGGGGCTGCCTTTGTCCATCTCCGCCGACGGCGGCGTGGGCAGCGTGCTCCTCGCCTCGTTGTGGCGCTTTCCCGAGCGGCTGGGGTGGACCTTCCTGCTTGTTGCCGGCGTGGTGGGGGCCCGGGTGGCCACCGTGCTGTCGGCCCGGATGCCCCGGCTGGCCTCCTTTCTGCTGGTGGGCGCCTTGGTTGACGCCTTTGTCCTCACCCGCATGCCCTTCCGCCAGCGGGAGACCCTGGCCACCGCGCCGTCGGCCTATGGCGCCCACAGCGGCCCGGTGCTCGACCTCTGGCCCGAGGACATCGAGCCGGCCCCCGCCTGGACCCTGCGCACCACCAACCTTGGCTGCGCCTACCAGGCCACCCACGGCCGGCCGATCGCCGATCACTGTGTCGCCACGCCGGGGATCGAGTCACCGCGGGTGCGGCTGGAGCGCTGGGTGCTGGGCCGCCTGCTCACCGGCGACATCGAGGCGGTGCGCATCGGGCTCGGCGAGCTTGGCTTTTCGACCCTGATGGTGCACACAGACCTCTTCGCGGAGGGCGATCAGGCCCGCCTCACCGCGGCCCTGGCTGCCCTCGATCCCGCCCCGGCGGAGAGCACAGACGGCGGCGAGCGCGTGCGGGCCTACGCCATCCCCCTCCGCCCCAAGGCCGACCCGGCGCGGGCCTGGGCTCAGTGGAGCCGATGAATGACCGCTGACCCTCTGTTCATTCTAGGCACCGAGCGCTCGGGCAGCAACCTGCTCCGCTTGATCTGCAACGCCCACTCCCGCATCACGATCCCGCATCCGCCGCACATCCTGCGCTACTTCCGGCCGCTGGAGGCGGGCTATGGCGATCTGTCCACCGAGGCCAACTGGGCCGCCCTGGTGCGCGACATCGTGCGCCTCGTGCGCACCCACATCTACCCCTGGGAGATCGCCATCGACGAGGCCCGCCTCCGCCGCGAGGCGCAGCCGCGCGACGCCTTCGGCGTCTACGTCGCCTTGCACGAGCAGCACCGTGAACAGTCTGGCAAGGCCCGCTGGGGCTGCAAGAGCACCTTCATGGTCGACGAGGTCGCCGCGCTGCGCGCCCGCTTCGCCCAGCCGAAGATGATCCTGCTGGTGCGCGACCCCCGCGACGTGGCGGTGAGCTCGATGAAGAGCATCTTCTCGACCTTCCACCCCGTAAAGACGGCCGCGCTGTGGGCCGCCCAGACCGCCGAGGGCCTCCGCCAGCTCGACCTCGCCCCCGCCGGCCAGATGACCCTGCTGCGCTACGAAGACCTCGTCGCCGACCCCGAGCGCCAGCTCCGGGCGCTGTTCTCCTTCCTGGGGGAGCCCTTTGAGCCCGGCGTGCTGCGCTTCTTCGAGGGGGCCGAGGCGAAGAAGTCGGCGGGGCTGTCGCAGAGCTGGAAGAACACCGGCCGGCCGATCAGCCAGGGCAGCGTGGGGCGCTTCGCCGAGACCCTCTCGCCCTTTGAGCGCATCGGCGTGGAGGCCGCCTGCGCCCCGCTGATGGAGCGCCTGGGCTACCCGCTCACCTGCAGCGAGGCCGAGCGGGAGGCCTGGACCCTGGGCCCGCGCCAGCGCCTCGCCGTGGCCCTGCGCGACGGCCTGCTGGAAGCCCAGGTGGAGCTGGAGAGCCTGCGCAAAGACCGCAACGTGGGCCGTCGCTACCGTCGGGCCCTGCTGCTGCGGGCCCTGTCTCTGCGGCGGGGCGCCGGCAGAGGCGGAAACAGATAAGCAAATCTCTCGCCCTGCCATCCTGGGCGCAAAGGGCGTTTAGGACAGGCAGGACCCTTCAGGAGTTGTCTCATGGAATTCGGACTTGCCGGCTTCGCTTGCCTCGCCGCAGGCTTCCTCATCGCCCTCTCCAGCACGATCACCACGGTGTCGCAGGGCACGGTGGTGGTGATCACCCGCTTCGGAAAGTACGCCCGCATCCAGCGGCCGGGCCTCAACTTCAAGATTCCGGTGATTGAAGAGCGCTTCCGCCGCCTCTCCATCCAGAACCGCTCGGTCGAGCTGGCCTTTCAGGCGATCACGGTCGATCAGGCCAATGTTCACTTCAAGGCGATGCTGGTCTACTCGGTGCTCGATCACGAGGAGGAGACCATCAAGAACGTGGCCTTCAAGTTCGTCGACGAGGCCTCCTTCATGACGGCGCTCACCCGCTCGATCGAGGGCTCGGTGCGGGCCCTGGTGGCCACCCAGCGGCAGGCGCAGATCCTGGGGCTGCGGCGCGAGATCATCGACTCGGTGAAGGAGCAGCTCGACCCGACCCTGTCCACCTGGGGCTACCACCTGATCGATCTCCAGATGACCGACATCGCCTTCGACGAGGAGATCAGCCGCTCGATGGCCAAGGTGGTGGCCAGCTCCAACCTGCGCGCCGCCGCCGAGAACGAAGGCGCCGCCTTGCTCATCACCAAGACCCGCCAGGCCGAGGCCGAGGGCAACGCCATCAAGATCGCCGCCGAGGCCGAGCGGGAGGCGGCCCAACTGCGCGGCCAGGGCATCGCCCTCTTCCGAAAGGAGGTGGCCCAGGGCATGACCGCCGCCGCCCAGGAGCTGCAGCGGGCCAACCTCGACATGGCGGCCATCCTCTTTTCGATGTGGACAGACGCCATCAAGCACATGGCCGAGAACGGGCGCGGCAACGTCATCTTCCTCGATGGCTCGCCCGAAGGCATGGAGCGCACGATGAAGCAGATGATGGCGATGTCGATTCAGCACCAGACGGACGGGCCCAGCGCCCCGAAGGCCGCCGGGCCCAGCCACCCGCTCGGCTAGAAGTCGGCCTGCCGCGGGGCGCGCGGAAAGGGGATGACGTCACGGATGTTGTCGATGCCCGTGGCGTACATGATGGCGCGCTCAAAGCCCAGGCCGAAGCCGCAGTGGGGCACGGTGCCGTAGCGGCGCAGGTCGCGGTACCACCAGTAGTCGGGGCCGTGCAGGCCCATCTGGGCGATGCGGGCGTCGAGCAGGTCGAGGCGCTCCTCGCGCTGGCTGCCGCCGATGATCTCGCCGATGCCCGGGGCCAGCACATCCATCGCGGCGACGGTGCGGCCGTCGTCGTTGTTGCGCATGTAGAAGGCCTTGATGTCGCGCGGGTAGTTGTAGACCGCAACCGGCGCCTTGAAGATGACCTCGGAGAGGTAGCGCTCGTGCTCGCTTTGGAGGTCGGTGCCCCACTCCACCGGGAACTCGAACTTCACCGGGGCCCGCTTCAGCTCGGCGACGGCGTCGGTGTAGCTGATGCGGTGGAAGGTGGAGCCGACGAGGTGGGTCAGGCGGTCGATCACGGTCTTGTCGACGTGCTGGGCGAAGAACTCCAGGTCGTCCATGCGCTCGGCCAGCAGGTCGCCGTAGATGGCCTTCAGGAAAGACTCGGCCAGGGCCATGTCGTCGCCGAGGTCGGCGAAGGCCAGCTCGGGCTCGATCATCCAGAACTCAGAGAGGTGCCGGCGGGTGTTGCTGTTCTCGGCCCGGAAGGTGGGGCCGAAGGTGTAGACCCGCGACAGGGCGAGGCAGTAGGTCTCGACGTTGAGCTGGCCCGAGACGGTGAGGTGGGCCTCGCGGCCGAAGAAGTCCTGGCCGAAGTCCACCGCCCCGCTCTCGGTGCGGGGCAGGTTGGCGAAGTCGAGCGTGCTAACGCGGAACATCTGTCCCGCACCCTCACAGTCGCTGGCGGTGATGATGGGCGTGTGAATCCAGTAGAAGCCGTGCCCATGAAAAAATCGGTGAACAGACTGGGCGAGGCTGTTGCGCACCCGGGCCACGGCGCCGATGAGGTTGGTGCGCGCGCGCAGGTGGGAGTTCTCGCGCAGGTGCTCCAGGCTGTGGCGCTTGGGCTGCATCGGGTAGGTCTCGGGATCGTCGACCCAACCGATCACGGTGAGCGCGGTGGCCTCGATCTCCACGGCCTGGCCCTTGCCCTGGCTGGCGATCAGGATGCCCTCGACCTGCAGGCTGCAGCCGGCGGTGAGGCGCTGGACCTCGGCGTAGTTGGCGAGGTCGGCCTTGACCAGCACCTGGATGGGGGCGAAGCCCGAGCCATCGTGAACATGAACAAACGAGAGGCCGGCCTTGCTGTGGCGGGCGGTGCGAACCCAGCCCTGAATCGTGAGCGTGGCGCCGAAGGCGACGGCGCCGCCCAGCACATCGGCGATCCGGGTGGCGTGGAGGAAGGGCGCGGACATGAAAACCTCAAGGGGTCGGTGAAGCGGCGAAAAACAAAAAACACGGCCGGGAGCCTTGATCCGGGCTCCGGGCCGTGCGCGTGGGGGCGAGATCGGGGACGGGGCCGATCAGGCCGCGCGGCTGGCGCCGGGGGGAATGCCCGGGGAGAGCGGCGCCGTGGAATTGTTGAACGGCGTGGGGAAGACGTCGATCTCGTAGCGCCAGCCGCCCTTGCGGGAGAGCGAGAAGCGGCGCCACTTGTCGGCCTTGGGGTCCTTGGCCGAAAAGACCACTTCAACATTGGAGGGCGGGGGGCCGTCCACCCAGCCGTCGACGATGTGGTTGAGGTAGGGCAGCGACCGCGGATCGACGGTGATCGTGAGCGCGCGGCCCTCGATCTGCTTGCCGTGGAGCGCATCTTTGAGCTGCGCGACCGTGGAGCCCTTCTGGAAGAGCTTGATGAGCTCGGCCTTCATGGCGGAACCTCCGAAGGTGGCCACGGTAACACGGCCGGCGCCGCTCGACAGGCCCCAGGGGCCCGTTCACGGCCTCGAACACAAAGCCCCACCTGCCACAGAATGGCGACCACAGGCCCCAGAGCGCCAGACGACCGGGGGGGTCAAGTCGGGGCCTCTTCGTGCCGATGTTGGGGCCAAGGAGCGCGGCCTTCATGGACAGCTTGGAAAGACGCGGACGAAAGCACCTTGATCTGGTGCGCCGAAGTCGCATCGCCCGCCGTGCCCTGGTCGGCAGCCTCGGTCTGGTGGCCTCGACCATCCTCGCCTTCGCCGGCATCACCGTGCTCTACGACCTGCGCACCGCCACCGAGGAGCTGGCCGAGCGTGGCGAGGTCCTGAGCGGCGTGCTGGCCAGCTCGCTCGAGCACCCGCTGGAGACCGACGACGCCTTCGAGATCGACCAGGCGGCGGCGGCCCTGGCCGGCGATGAGACCGTGGCCTGGGTGCGCATCCAGCGCCCCGATGGCACGCCGCTCTCCTTCTGGGCCCGCGATCCGACCGTGGCGGCTTCGCTGCCCGCGCCGGCGGCCCTCGGCGAGGCCACCACCCACGTCGTCGACGGCCGCCCGTACCTGGAGTTCTCCCGGCCGGTGATGGGCCACCCCGAGATGGCCACCCGGCCCCACCCCGCCGACGCGCCGGCCGCCCAGCTCGCCACGGTCCAGGTGGCCATCGACGAGCTCGCGGTGGTCGACAACATCAGCCGAATCGCCATCCTCGCCTTGGTGGTCTGCCCGGTGGCGATGCTGATCGCCGGGCTGGTGGCGCTGAGCCAGGCCCGCTGCCTGCTGGAGCCCTTGAGCGCCCTGCTGCAGGGCGCAAAGGCGCTGGCGGCCGGCAACC
>JBEIQK010001048.1:0-1894 GCA_040376505.1 Alphaproteobacteria bacterium
ACCGACCCGGTCTTCTACGCCGACCGCTACACCCACGCGGTGCGGGCCGCCGACGAGGAGGTGGGGATCCTGCCGCGCGCCCTTCGGGAGTCGGGCCGCTACGATGGCGCCCTCATCGTGATCACCGCTGATCACGGCCAAAGCGCCAACGATCGACCCCTGTGGTTTGATGCCGGGCAGGGCGCCACTGCCGACCAGCTCCAGGTGCCGCTGCTGGTCAAGCTCCCCGGCTCCACCGAGCGCGGCACCCGGCGCGACGCCCTGGCCCGCCTCGAAGACGTGGTGGCCACCGCCCTCGACGTCGCCGGCCTGCCGACGGTTGGGGTGGGGCGCTCGCTGTGGCGGCCGCTGGCGGCGGATCGCACCCTGATCGGCGAAGACGCGGGCTGCATCGTCGATCCAGCCGCCCCGCCTTGTCCGGTGCCCGGCCAGAAGACCTTCGCCGCCCGCGACGCCCGCTTTACCCTGCTGCGGCGCCCAACGGCCGAGGGGGCCGCCTACACCCTCTACGACCGCGCCGCCGACCCGGCCGAGCAGGCGCCCCTCGTCGAAGCGGCGCACCCGGCCTCGCTCCGCGCCGCGGTGGACGCCGCTGCCGGTCGGGCCCGGTCGGCCACGCCGGCCACCTTCACCGCCGCCGAGCGCTCGGCCCTCCTCTCGGTGGGGCTCCTGTCTTCGGGAGGCTGAGGGGCTATCGCCGCGCCGGCGGCCATCCGTATGAACTCTCACAGGCCCCCGCCGCGGCGGCGGACGGCCCGAATGGACAGACGCTCCGTTTTGCTTGTGGGAGACACCATGACTGCTTCTCTTCTCGCCTTCGCCTTCGCTGCTTCCTCGGCCTTTGCGGCGGAGGGCGCCCCGGTCAAGCCGGAGCTCGTGGCCCAGGTGATCTTCAACCCGGGTACGGGTGCGCTGGACCTGGTCGAGGCGGGCGAAGTGGCGCCGGTCGGCGCGCTCACGGCCGCCCGGGTCTTCGAAAACAGTCGTGGCCTGCTCTCGGCCGAGGTCGGCCGCAGCTTCGGCCCCCTGCACCAGGTGGTGGAAGACCGCCGGGCGGTGAAGAAGATCGACATCGCCGCCGACCCCACCTTCGTGCCGGCCAACCCCATCGCGCTGCTGGTGGATGACGAGGGCGCTGTCACCTCCTGGCTGGTGAGCAGCCAGCGCGACGTGGTGGCCTTGATCGTCGAGCTCGAAGGCGAGCTGCACCTGCGCGCCCTCGAAGAGAGCTTCACCGACACGGTGCTCAGCCCCGCCGAGGTGGTGGTGGGCGTGGTCTCTTCGGACCCCCGCGGCGGCTTTCGCGCCGCCTGGCCGGTGATGGAGGCCGAGGAGGTGGTCTCCACCCTCCTGCTCCTGAACCCGGTGCTCGCCGGCGACTGACCATCCTACCGACGGTCGACAAAGCCGCGGATCGCCCCCGGGCGATCGAGCATCCAGGCGTGCAGGCAGTCGACCTTGGACTCCCAGGTGGACAGACCCCAGGGCCAGCGCGGATCTTCGGCCACGGCCGCCTCGATGTGGGCGGCCGTGGCGAGGACCTCGCTGGCCACGTCGTCGTCTTCGAGCAGGGCGGCGAGGCGCAGCATCTCCATCTCCACGTCGGCCCAGCAGGCGGCGTTGCCCTCGCACCACTCTGACAGGTCGCCCACCGGGAAGGCGTTGAGATCGTCGAAGCGGCCGGGCAGACAGGGGCGGTCTTCGTCGGGCGGGTAGGTGTAGGAGAAGGTGGAGTCGGCCCCCCAGGGGGTCAGGCTGACCTGATCGGTGAGAGGGTCGTGATACAGATAGTAATTGTTCTGGTTGAAGCTGTAGCTGTCGGGGTGATTGAGCCCGCGCTCCAGGGCGAAGAAGCGCGTGAGGGCCGTCCAGTCGAAGTGGGCGCGGATGGCGG
>JBEIQK010001144.1:0-1531 GCA_040376505.1 Alphaproteobacteria bacterium
GCGCCCGGGCCCGCGAGCGCGGCCTCGACACCACCGCCTCTACCTTTGGCGCTGTGCTCGGCCTCCTCAACCTGCTGGGCCTGCTCGCCTGGCTTGTGAGGGTGGTCGCCTTCGGCGGCCTGGCGGTGCTGTCCCGCTTCCTCGAACCGGCGCGCTGACTCAGCCCAGGCGGCCCTGCATCCAGCCCCCGGCCTCGGCGATGGCCCGCCGGGCCGCCCCGAGCATCGGGTAGAAGGCGTGCCAGACGTGGATCATCTCGGGCCAGATCTCGAGCTGAACGGTCAGGCCGGCCTCCCGGGCCCGCTCGGCGAGGGCGGTGGCGTCGGAGCGCAGCAGCTCTTCGCTGCCCACCTGGATGAACAAGGGGGCGAGCCCGCTCAAATCGGCCCGGAGCGGCGAGGAGATCGCGTCATCGGCCCGGCCGCCCAGGTAGTGCGCCGCCGAGAGCCGCACGCCGGCCGCGCTCATCATCGGGTCCTGGCCGTCCATCTCCGACACGGAGGGCTCGGAGGGGGTCATGCTCACCCAGGGGCTGATCAGCAGCAGACCCGCCGGCTGACCCAGGCCGGCCTGCCGCGCGCCGAGGGCGGTGGCCAGGGCGAGGCCGCCGCCGGCGCTGTCGCCGCAGAGCAGGATCTTCTCGGGGGCGAAGCCCTGATCGAGCAGATCGCGGTAGGCGGCGAGGCCGTCGTCGACGGCGGCGGGGCAGGGGTGCTCGGGGGCGAGGCGGTAGTCGGGCACGAAGGCCAGCGCCCCGGCGGCCCCGGCGAGCTGCCCGGCGAGCCCGCGGTGGCTGCGCGGGCTGCCGAGGGAGAAGGCGCCGCCGTGAAAGTAGAGCAGGGCCCGGTCGGGGCCGCGCCGGGGGGCTGGAGGCGCTCGGCCGGCCGGCCGCCGAGCTGGAGGGCCTGGACCGTGGTGCCCTCGGGGGGCGGGCTCATGTCGCCGTAGGCGTCCATGCCGGCGCGGCGGGCGGGGTAGTCGATCTCCGTGGGCAGCGGGGCGGTGCCCATCGCGCCAAGGAGCGCGCGGATGTCGCCGATCTCGGGGTCTGTCCAGGTCTTCACAGGGGGCTCCAGGGATCGCGGGCGGTGTAGCCGATGGCTCGGGCTGGCGTCTACAGGGGCCGCGCGATTTGGGTAGGATGGGGCTCCTGCTGTGGAGGCCGCATGTTTCTGTCGTCGTCGGATCTTGAACCCATCAAGGCGCAGTTGGCGCGCATCGAAGAGAAGCTCGACCGGCTGCTGGCCCAGGGCGGGGCGCCGGGGGCCTCGGCGGAGGCGGCCTGGATTCAGGAGGTGCGCGGTCTGGTGCGAGCGGGCAACAAGATCGAGGCGATCAAGCTGTATCGGGAGCACACGGGCTTGGGCTTGAAGGAGTCCAAGGACGCGGTGGAGGCCTTGGAGTAGGGGGGGCCGCCTCGGCTACTCCTCGGCGCCCTCCGCCAACCGGGCCTCCATCGCCGCGATCTGGATCTGCAGGCGACCCAGGGACTCCCGCATCCGCTCCTTTTGTTTTCGACTGAGCTTTTGAC
>JBEIQK010000166.1:0-10160 GCA_040376505.1 Alphaproteobacteria bacterium
CTGGGCCCGGATGGCCGCGGCGACCGCGGGCCAGCCGTACAGATCGTGGGTGAGGTCGGCCTTGCCGAGGGGCAGCAGCGGGCCTACCGCCTGCCCGAAGACGAAGAGCTGCAGGGCCCCACCGAGGCCCCAGGCGGCGAGGCGCAGGCGCGGGCGGGCGTCGAGCACCGCGGCAGCGGACGGGAGCAGCAGGAGCCAGCCCGGCGCCAGCCAGTGCGGCTTGAAGTCGCCCAGCAGCGCGCTCATCGAGAAGATGCCCAGGGTCGGCAAGGCGGCCCAGAGCACAAAGCGCGACCGCAAGCCCTCCTCCCCGGCAGACTGTCGGCGCTGCCAGGTCTGGCGCAGGCCCAGGAGCAGCGCCAAGAGCAGGGGCGGGGTCAAAAAGGCCAGTTGGGAGCCAACGAGGGTGCCCAGTCCCTGCAAGGGCCGCGGGCCGCCATGGCGCCCATCGAGGTGAAACTGCACGGAGACCCAGCCCTGATCGGCGTTCCAGAAGAGGTTCGGCAGGAAGATCGCCAGGGCCAGCGCCGCGCCGAGGTAGGGCTCCAGGCGCCGGCGCGCCGCGCCCTCGGTCCACACCAGCCCGAACAAGGACAGCCCCCAGAGCCCCATCGGGTGCTTGCAGAGCAGGCCCAGCCCGGCGAAGAGCCCGCAGAGGAGCCAGGCTCCGCGCTGTTCTTGGAGGCCCGCCCAGGCAAAGGCGGCGCTCAGGAGCAGGCAGAGCAGGGCCGGGGCATCGGGAGCTGTGAACAGTCCGAGCAAGGCAAAGAGCGGACAGAGGAGGAAGAGGACCGCAGCCCCCCTCCCCTGCGACCCGGCCCAGGGTGCCCGCGCGAGGAGCACGGCGGCGCCGAGGCCGCAGAGCAGGGTGGGCAGGCGGACGGCGAAGGAGCCCTCCCCCAGCGCCCCGACCGCGCCATGGATCAGCCAGGCCACGGCTGGGGGATGGTCGAAGTACCCGAGCGCGGGCTGCCGGGCCCAGATCGCGTAGTAGGCCTCGTCATCGCCCAGCCCCACCGCGCCGATGAGCAGGCCGCGCAGCAGGGCCACACCGAGGAGGAGGGCCCAGAAGGCCCGCGACGGGCTCACCGCCGACGGCGCCGCCCCAAGAGCAGGGCCGGCAGCAGCAGCAAGGCCGCGCTCCCACCCTTGCCGCAGCCGCAGTCCCCTCCCCCGTCTTCGGCGGCGGCGCCGTCGTTCAGATCGTCGCCGGGCTCCTCGTCGGTGACCACCTCGCTCCAGGTGAAGGTGGCGCTGGCGGTGACCTCGGCGGTGCGGCAGTTGAGGCCGATGAGGCCGATCGACAGGCTGCCGCCGGCCGGCAGCGCCTCGGCGCCAAAGGCGGTGGCGTCGATCACCACGCTGGCCGGGCTGCCTTCCACGGTGGCGACGGCGTTTTCGGCGCCGGTGGGCAGCAGGAAGGTGTAGCCGAAGACGTTCAAGGGGTTGAGCGCGTAGCGGACGAGCTCGTCACCGGCCACATAAACGGTGTAGTCCAGGTCTCCCTCGGCAAAGTCGCCGCCGCGCAGCGGGTCGAGGTCGAGATCGAGGGTAACGACGGTGACCTGGCGGGCGCCGGTGGGGTCCTCGGGGACGGTGACGGTGAGCTGGAAGGGCACCGGGATCTGGATGCCCAGGCTGCGCAGGGGCTCGCAGTAGCTGGCGTCGATGAAGTCGGCGCCGATCATCGTGCTGGTGACCGGGGCGCCTTCGGCCAGGGCCACGTCGCGGCCGCAGCCGGAGAGCCCCCGCGCGTCGAGGATGGCGCCGATGTCGGTCAGCTCAGCCTCGGTGAGCAGCCCCTCGTCCACCAGGGTGCCGCCAGCGCTGAGGAGGGCGGCGGCGAAGTCGGCGTAGGTGGGGGCGCCGCCCATGCTGCCAATGGCCCGGTAGACGACGGCGTCGGCCCGCTCGGCGCCGATGCGCTGGCGGATCTCCCAGGTGGCGCCGCCGATGACCACGCCGTCCTGGTGGGCCTCTCCGACCACGCTCTCGGGGCAGGTGGCGCTGTTGTCGACGTCGCGCAGCGAGCTGCCATCGTCAAAGATGCCGACGGCGCTGCGATCGGTCTGGGTGGTGCTCCAGTAGTCGGGCAGGCCCTCGGTGAGGCCGCCGGGGGCGGCGTGCAGGCCGTACTCATCGAGGTTGATCGGGTAGCTCATCGAGGTGAAGAGCGCGGCCAGATCCTCGACGACGCCGTGGCCAAACTCGTGGAGGATGATGCCCGGATCGTAGCCAAAGTCGGCCACGCTGCCCTGGCCAAAGGTGAGGGTGTAGATGCCGCCGGCGCCGTAGGAGAAGTAGGCGTTGTCGAAGGCGGTGTCGGGGGCGTCCTGGTAGTTGGTGGTCACCTGGATGCGGTCGGGCACGGGGTGGCCGAAGGTGTCGGCGAAGTAGGCCCGGCTCTGGGTGACATGCCAGTAGGCGTTGACCTCGACGAAGCCGTCTTCGACGCTGTCGTAGACGGGTTCGAGCAGGTAGTCGCCGGCCTCGTCTGGCGTGGCGTGGCGCACCCGGATGGCCGCGCCTGTGGGGCCGAAGCCCTGGCTGGCGACGTCGACGAAGAGGCCCTCCATGCCGCTGGCATCGGGCACGAGGTCGGGCAGGCTGACCTGGACGAGGTGGTCGGCCCCGGGCGCGTTGTCGTGGACGAGGCCCTCGCCGGCGTGCAGGCGATCGGGCAGCAGCTCCAGGAGCTGGCCGGTGCTGGCGTCCATGCGCAGGCGCCAGCTCCGGCTGCCATCGAGGCTTTGGGCCCGGGCGACGGCGATCACCCGGCCGCGCCACCACTGGCGGGTGGCAGGTTCTACCCAGCCCGCCCGCGGCAGGGCTGCCGCGAGCAGCCGCGCTTCGTCGGCCGGCGAGAGGAGGGCCGGCAGGACGGCCGGCAGATCGCGGAGGGCGGAGTCGGCGAGAATCGAGGCAGCGCCGCCCTGAACGGCCACCACCACCCGTCCGCCGGCCACCGGCAGCCCGAGGTGCCGCTGCTCGAAGATCACGACCTCGCGCGGCCCCTGGCGGCGCACCGCGCTGAGCTCCAGCGAGCCGGGCGGGCCGGAGACCGCCGCGCGGGCCAGCTCCACCGGTGAGGCGCTGACGGCGCTCACCCAGAGCGCGAGAAGGGCCGAGAACATGATCACCTCCGGCGCAGCAGGCGCGCCGGGCCCCCCTTACCCGAGCTGAAGCAGGGTGGCGTAGATCCAGGCCACCGGCGCCGTGAAGAGGATGCTGTCGACGCGATCGAGGATGCCGCCGTGGCCGGGCATGATCCAGCCCGAGTCCTTCACGCCGTAGGCGCGCTTCAGCATCGACCCGACGAGATCGCCGACCACGCCGAAGACATTGAGCAGCCCACCCAGGATTACCGCGTGCATCACGGGCAGATTGGGCAGCCCCAGGCGCTGGACGATCAAGGCGCCCACGATCGAGCCCACGAAGCCGCCAGCGAAGCCCTCCCAGGTCTTCTTCGGGCTCACCCGCTCGAAGAGCTTGGTCTTGCCCAAGGCCCGCCCGGAGAAGTAGGCGCCGGTGTCGCCGGCCCAGGTGACCGACAGGATCAAGGCGATCCAGGCCAGCCCCCCGTCGAAGCGGCTGATCAGGGGCAGAAAGGAGAAGAGCACCACCACATAGAGCAGCCCGGCCGTGAGCCGGGTGCCCACCGCCGCCCCCTCTTTGGTGTCGGGCACGGTGAACATGCCCAGCAGCATCAGCACGATGGCGCCCAGGGCCAGCACCCCGGTGGTCATCGCCGGCGCACCGTGGATGATCTGCAGATACAGACCGAGGCCGGTGAGGGCGAGACCGCCAAAGCCCACCGCCTTGTGGTTGGGGGTGGCCATGCGCACATACTCATCAATGCCGATGAGGATGGCGATGCCGACGACGATCTCGATGCCAAGCTGGCGACCGTAGTAGATCGCCGGGATGATCAGCGCGAGGCCAACGATGGCCGAGAGGATCCGTTCACGCAAGAGAGCCCTCCCCGCGCACCTGGGCGCCGGTCTTGCCAAAGCGGCGCTCCCGGGCGCCGAAGGCGCGGATGGCCGCCTCGAGCTGAGGGGCGCGGAAGTCGGGCCACAACACGTCGGTGACCACCATCTCGGTGTAGGCGAGCTGCCACAGCAGGAAGTTGCTGAGCCGCAGCTCGCCGCTGGTGCGGATGAGGAGGTCGGGGTCGGGCTGCCCCGCGGTGTAGAGGCTCTGCCCGAGCAGGTCCTCGTCGATCTGGTCGACCCGCAGCCGCCCTTCGGCGACCGCCCGGGCGATGTTGCGCACGCCGTCGACGATCTCCTGGCGCGAGCCATAGCTGAGCGCGAGGTTGAGCGTCATGTCGGCGTTGCGGGCGCTGTCTTTGCAGAGCAAGCGCAGCGGCTTTTGCACGAAGTCCGGCAGGCGCTCGATCTGCCCCAGCACCTGCAAGCGGATGCCCTGCTGCAGGATCTCATCGCGCTCTTGAAAGACGTAGCGCTGAAGGAGCTGCATGAGGGCCGTGACCTCGGTCACCGGCCGGCGCCAGTTCTCGGTGGAGAAGGAGTAGAGGGTGAGCGCCCCCACGCCCCACTCCCGGCAGGTGCGCACGATCTCCTTGACGCTCTGGGCCCCCTCTTCGTGCCCCTTCACGCGGTCGAGGCCCCGCGACTCGGCCCAACGGCCATTGCCATCCATGATGATGGCGATGTGCCGGGGGATCGGGCCGGGGGGACGAGGGAGCGCCATCAGCCTTCCTTGATGTCCTTCTCTTTGGCCACGGCCACGGCGTCGATCTCGGCGATGGCGGCGTCGGTGGCCTTCTGGATGCGCTCCAGGGCCTTCTTGTTCTCGTCCTCGGTGATGTCCTTGGCGTCGAGGGCCTCTTTGATGAGGTCATTGAGGTCGCGCCGCACGCCGCGGGCCCGCACGCGGGCGTCCTCGGCCATCTTGGCGACCTGCTTGGTCATCGTGTTGCGCCGGTCGGCCGTCAGCGGCGGGATCGGCACGCGGATGATCTGGCCGTCGCTCGACGGGTTGAGGCCCAGCCCGGAGTTGCGGATGGCGTCCTCAATGTCACGCAGGGTGCCCTTGTCCCAGGGGTTCACCATCAACATGCGGGGATCGGGTGCGGTG
This sequence comes from Alphaproteobacteria bacterium, assembly GCA_040376505.1. Classification (GTDB taxonomy): domain Bacteria; phylum Myxococcota_A; class UBA796; order UBA796; family UBA2385; genus JBEIQK01. Next base: position 5,104 of record JBEIQK010000166.1, read on the forward strand.
ATCGTCGCCACCGAGGTCAGGCCCAGCGAAGACCCGTAGGCCTTTACTTCAACCTGCACATTCTCCAGCATCTGGGGGCTGGCGCGACCGGTGCGGATGGTGGTGAGCTCACGCTTGAAGGCCACGTGGACCTTTTCGAAGTCCGCCTTCATGCCACTCAGGTACTCTTCAATCATCCTTCCTCCCAGGGACAGGTGTTGCCGACATCTTAGCCGATGGGAGCAGCCGGGACGCGCACATGGGTGCCGATGGGCTCTCCACAGACGACGCGGCGCATGTTTCCGGCGCCGCTGAGGTCGAAGACCACGATGGGCAGACCATTCTCCATGCAAAGGCTGATGGCGGTGGCGTCCATCACCTTGAGGCCCTTGTTCAACACGTCGAGGTAGGTCAGCTCGCTGAACTTGACGGCGTCGGCGTGCTTGACCGGGTCGCGATCGTAGACCCCGTCGACCTTGGTGGCCTTCATGATGATGTCGGCGTGAATCTCCGCCGCCCGCAGCGAGGCCGCGGTGTCGGTGGAGAAGTAGGGGTTGCCGGTGCCGGCGGCGAAGATGACCACGCGGCGCTTCTCGAGGTGCCGCACAGCCCGGCGACGGATGTAGGGCTCAGCCACCTGGTCCATGGCGATGGCGCTCATCACCCGGGTGTAGCACCCGAGCTGCTCCAGCGCGTCTTGCAGCGCCAGGGCGTTGATCACCGTCGCGAGCATGCCCATGTAGTCGGCGTGGGCCCGATCCATCCCCCGCGAAGCGCCCGCGAGGCCGCGGAAGATGTTGCCACCGCCGATGACGATGGCGATCTCCACGCCCAGGGTCCGAAGATCCACGATCTCCGCGGCGAAGCGGGTGATGATCTCGGGCTGGATGCCAATCTGCTGGTCGCCGGCGAGCATCTCACCGGACAGCTTCAAGAGGATTCGTTTGTAGATCGGGCCCGCGCTCATGCGATCAGCCCTTGGCAGCGGCGGCGGCGGCGGCCACCTCAGCGGCGTAGTCTTCGGTCTTCTTCTCGAGGCCTTCGCCCAGGTTGTAGCGGGTGAAGCGCCGCACCTGGATGTTCTCGCCGATGGTGGCGATGGCCTCCTTCACGACGTCCGCCACCTTCTTCTTGTCGTCCTTGATGAAGGGCTGCTCGAGCAGGCAGACCTCGCCGTACCAGGACTTCATGCGGCCCTCGGCGATCTTCTCGGCGACGGCGGCGGGCTTGCCCTCGGCGATGGTGCGGGCCACGACCACGTCGCGCTCGCGGGCCACGGCGTCGGCCGGCACGTCGGCCACGTTGACCCACTCGGCGCCAGCGGCGGCGATCTGCAGGGCGATGTCGCGGCAGAGGCCCTTGAAGCCTTCGGTGCCGGCGGCGAAGTCGGTCTCGCAGTTGATCTCCACGAGGACGCCAATGCGGCCGCCGCCGTGGATGTAGGCGAAGACCGCGCCTTCGGTCGCGGCGCGGCCGGACTTCTTGGCGGCCTTGGCGAGGCCGGACTTGCGCAGCCAGTCGATGGCCGCCTCAATGTCGTTGTTCGAGGCGCCCAGGGCCTTCTTGCAGTCGACGATGCCAGCCCCGGTGCGCTCCCGAAGCTGCTTGATGAGTTCCGCGCTCATAACGAACCTCCTGAATGGACACACCCCCGCGACCAGCGCGGGGGATGTGTGAAAGGAAAGGGATGAGAGGCCGCAGATCGCACCAGGGCGCGACCTGCGGTCTCGGGGGGCTTGCCTGCCCAGACCCTGCCGCGGCAGGGCCGCTGCGACTAGGCCTCGGCGGCGGCCTCTTCGACAACGTCGGCCGCCGGCTCCACCTCGGCGTCAGCGCGCCGGCGGTAGTAGGTCTCGACGCCAGAGGAGCGCGTGCCCGCGTTCACGTTGTCACCGAGGTGATCACGGCTGGCCGCGTTGCCCTCCATGACCGAGTCGGCGATCGCGGTGGTGAAGAGCCGGATGCTCTTGATCGCGTCGTCGTTGCCCGGGATGACGTGAAGGACGTTGTCGGGATCGCAGTTGGTGTCGCACAGCGCGACGACCGGGATGCCCAGGCGAGCGGCCTCGCGGATGGCGATGTGCTCACGCTTGGGATCGATGACGAAGATCACGGCCGGCAGGCCGCGCATCATCTTGATGCCGCCCATCGACTTGGTCATCTTCTCCATCTTCCGGGTCATGTCGAGGCCTTCCTTCTTGGTGAGGCGCTCGAGCGAGCCGGTGTCCCGGAACTTCTCCAGCTCCAGCAGGTTGTCGATGGAGTGGCGAACGGTCTTGAAGTTGGTGAGCGTGCCGCCCAGCCAACGGTTCGAGACGTGGAACATGCCGCAGCGAGCGGCCTGCTCCTCCACGATCTCCCGGCTGGCGCGCTTGGTGCCGACGAAGAGCACCGTTCCGCCGCGCGCGACCGTGCTGGACACGAAGCGGCAGGCGTCGAGCAGGCCCTTGGCGGTGCGCTGCAGGTCGATGATGTGGATGCCGTTCTTCTCGCCGTAGATGTACGGCTTCATCTTCGGGTTCCACAGACGGGTCTGATGGCCGAAGTGAACGCCAGCTTCGAGGAGGTCACGGAGGGAGACGTTTGGCATGTTGGATTTTCCCCATTCGGGTTGTGCGGCCGCTGGCGCCTGACTCCCACCAACCCGCAGGTTGGCACCACCGGAGCCTCGCGTTGTTCCAGCGTGAGGTTGTCTCAAATCGGCCCACCGGGCCTGGGGATCGCCCAGGCGCCCTCCAGGGACCGGGTCTGAAGGGCGAGGCGGGTTAGCACGCGCCCTCTCGCAGAGCAAGGCGGCGGGCCGCTCCTCTGCCCGAGGGGCGGGCCTAGCCCTCGTCGCTCTTGGCGCAGCACTTCTTGAACTTCTTGCCGCTGCCACAGGGGCAGGGCTCGTTGCGGGAGATGCCCCTCTCCAGGGCGAAGGCGCGGGCCTCGGCGCCCGGCTTGGGGGGGGCTGGAGGCGGCGGCGGGGGCTCGGGATCGGCGGCGGCAGCGACCACGTTTTCGGTCTCGCCCTCGTCGATGTAGTCATCGCCGTAGGTGGTGGGCGCGCCCTCGCTGCTCTCGCCGGGCTCATCGAAGATCGACATCGACGATTCGCCGTTGTCCTCTTCGTCGTCGGCCCCCGCGGGCGGCGCCGCCCGGAGCTGCACCCGCAGCAGGGTGGCCACCACGGCCTCGTCGCGGTGCGAGCTCATGGTGAGGAAGAGGTCGGTGCCCTCCTTCTTGTACTCCAGCAGCGGGTTCTTCTGCCCGTAGCCGCGCAGGCCGATGCCATCGCGCAGGCGGTCCATGGCGAGGAGGTGGTCTTTCCAATGGGCGTCGGTGGTGCGCAGCAGCAGGTCGCGCTCGACGGTGCGCAGGGTCTCGGCGCTGATCTCGGCCTCTTTGCGCTCGTAGGCGGCGAGCGCGCCCTCCAGCAGCTTGCCCCGCAGCTCTTCCCAGGCCCAGTCGCGCAGCCCTTCGTCGGTGACGTCGTCCCAGCGCACGCCAAAGATGCGCTCCAGGCGGTTGCGCAGGGCCTTCACCTTCCACTGCTCGGAGCTCACGTTCTCGGGCGCACACTCGTCCATGATGTCGTTCACCAGCCCGTCGATGGCGCCGATGATCATGTCGCGGATGTTCTCGCCCAGCAGCGCGCGGCGGCGCATGTCGTAGACGGCGCGCCGCTGCAGGTTCATGACGTCGTCGTACTCGAGCAGGTTCTTGCGCTGGTTGAAGTTGTGGCCCTCGACCTTCTTCTGGGCGTTCTCGATGCTGGAGGTGATCCAGCGGTGCTCGATCCGCTCGTCCTCCTGCATGCCCATCTTCTCCATCCAGCCAACCAGCTTGTCGCCGCCGAAGATGCGCAGCAGGTCGTCTTCCAAGGAGAGGTAGAAGCGGCTCGAACCCGGGTCGCCCTGGCGGCCAGAGCGGCCACGGAGCTGGTTGTCGATGCGGCGCGACTCGTGGCGCTCGGTGCCGAGGATGTGCAGCCCGCCGACCTTCTTGACCTCCTCCTTCTCGGCCTCACACTGGGGCACCCAGCGGGCGAGCAGGTCGCGCACCTGGAGGGGCAGCGCGACGAAGAGGGCGCTGGCCTGGGCCGCGTCGGGCAGGTTGCCCCGGTAGAGCGTGGCGAGGTTGAGCTGTACGCGAACCGTGGCAGTGGCCCAGGTGGCCTCGGTGGCCGTGTCGGAGACCTGCTGGCCGAAGGGGGCCAGGGCGGCCCGCAGGCGCTGCACCGGCGTGGTGGTGACGGCGTCGGGATCGGGGGGCGGGTCGCCGAAGAGCTTGCGCAGCGCGTCGGTGAGGCCATCGAGGAGCTCGCGGCGCGCGAGCCCTTCGGGGTCGCCGCCGAGCTTGATGTCGGTGCCGCGGCCAGCCATGTTGGTGGAGATGGTGACCGAGCCCTTGCGGCCCGCCTGGGCGATGATCTCGGCCTCGCGGGCGTGCTCCTTGGCGTTGAGGACCTCGTGGGGGATGCCGCGGGTGCGCAGCAGGCGGGCCAGGATGTCGCTCTTCTCGACCGAGACGGTGCCAACCAACACGGGCTGGCCCTTGGCGTAGACGCGCGCCAGCTCGTCGAGCACGGCGCGGTACTTCTCGCCCTGGGTCTTGTAGACGATGTCGTGCTCATCGAGGCGCGACACCGGCTTGTTGGTGGGGATGGCCACCACGTCGAGGTTGTAGATCTTCTGGAACTCTTCGACCTCGGTCTCGGCGGTGCCGGTCATGCCGGCCAGCTTGCCGTACATGCGGAAGTAGTTCTGGAAGGTGATGGTGGCGAAGGTCTGGCTCTCGGCCTCGACCGTCACCTTCTCCTTGGCCTCAACCGCCTGGTGCAGGCCGTCGTTCCAGCGGCGCCCGGGCATCAGGCGGCCGGTGTTGGGGTCGACGATGACCACCTTGCCCTGGGCGACGATGTAGTCGCGGTCGCGCTTGAAGAGGGTGTGGGCCTTGAGCGCCTGCTGGACGTGGTGCAGCAGCTCCATGTTGGCCGGATCATAGAGGTTGTCGATGCCCAGCTTCTCTTCGATGCGGTCGATGCCCGAGTCGGTCAGCGCGACGGCGTGGGCCTTCTCGTCGACGGCGTAGTC